>JBFMFK010000001.1:0-32571 GCA_040752125.1 Patescibacteria group bacterium
CAAAAAAACAATTGCTTTCGGTCCAATAATGCTGGCTACTGCCGCAAGTAAACTTTTTGACTGGGATGTGGAAATTATTCATGAACGCGGATGCAGAAAATGGATAAAAAAGGATAAAGATGGAAAGATAGACCATCGATTACTACAAAATGAAAGGCCAGCTGATGCGGTTGGTTTTTACTGCGGCATATCAGATACTATCCCCCGCGTTTGGAATCTGGCCAAATTTTATAAATCAGAAAATGTTTTGACTGTTGCCGGAGGCCTGCATTCACACTATCAACCCCTTGAATCATTAAACCACTCTATTGATATTGTGGTTCACGGTGACGGTGAACAGACAATTAAACAAATTCTGATAAATTTCCAAAAAGGAAAATCGTTTTCCAAAATTCCGGGTATCTCTTTTTTAAGAGATGGGAAGATTATTACTAATCCTCAAGAGCCTATTGAAAGAGATCAGAGCCTATTTCTTGAGAATCTTCCATTTCCCAACTTCGGACTTATTAGAGATTGTAAAATTAAAGAATATCCTATTGGGAGAATACGTGGTTGCGGAATGAATTGCGAGTTTTGCAGCGTAAAAGAAAAAGCAAGATGGTGCTCTCCTGAAAAGCTTTTTGAGATGGTGCAGTTTCTCGTTGAAACAGAGAATGCTAAACATTTTTTTCTGGTGGATGACCGCACTGAGGAAGATGAAGAGGGATCAATGCGATTTTTCAAATTAATCAAAGAGAAGTATGGAAGAAAGCTTTTCTTTACAGTTCAAGTTCGCTTGGAAGCAGCCAGAAACAGAGAATTCCTAGCCCTTATGAGAGATGCTGGTGTGGGAGGAATCTGCGTAGGATGCGAGTCACCCCTAGATGAAGAATTAAGGGCAATGAGAAAAGGATATAAATCAACAGATATGATCAAATGGATTCAAATATACCGCAGCTTCGAGTTTTTTATTCATGGTATGTTCATTTTTGGTTATCCGGGTGTAAAAACATCATTATCTGCACAGGAGAAAATGCGATGGTTCAAAAGTTTTATCAGACGCGCTAAATTTGACACCATTCAAGTTTTGAAGCCCATCCCTATTGTTGGGTCAGAATTAAGAAAAAGACTTGAAAGAGAAGGTAAGCTTTTGCCCCTAGAAGTTGTTCCTTGGGATAAATATGACGGAAATCATGTATGTTTTATACCCGATGATATGACTATAGAAGAATTGCAGAAATATCCAACAGAAATTATGAAATGGTTCTATCACAAAAGAAGCTTTTGGCAGATAGGACTAAGAACATTGGTTATGCCTTTTGATTACATATTGCGAGGCTGGAATTTCTGGTACCGCGGTTGGCGCAATGATATTGTCAGATTTATCGGCAGCAGAATCTATGCAAAATGGAAACGAAGAAACGATGAATCAGCCTTTGTTGCGCACATAGAAAATCATCTCAGAAGCATTCAAGGCAAAAGTTAATACTTTTGCCTTTTTATTTTTAAAAAAATGTTATCATTGATCTATGGCTCCTGAGCTTTTTGATATACATTGTCATTTGAATTTTTCTCAATTTGATAAAGATCGCGAGGATGTCATTAAGCGCGCCTTAGATGCCGGAATTTGGATGATAGAAGTGGGAACGGATTATGAGAGTTCTAAAAGAGCAGTAGAGATTGCGGACGCATATGCGGGCGTATATGCGATAGTGGGAATGCATCCGACAGAGCGTCTAGACATTAAATGTCCACTTGAACTTGGACATTTAATGTCCAAGTTGCATGAATCAGCTAAGCACCCGAAGGTAGTTGCAATTGGCGAATGCGGATTGGATTATAAATTTCAAGATACAAGAAACAATAATCAAACAAATATCAATTTACAAAAATCAATGTTCAAACGACAAATAGAATTAGCATTAGAAATGGATAAACCCTTGATGATTCATTGCCGAGATGCTCACGATGATTTAATTAAAATACTTAATACTTACTGCTTGATACATAATACTAAACTTCGCGGCAATGTTCATTTTTTCTCCGGCAAATGGGAACAAGCCCAGCAATATTTTAATTTAGGTTTCTTCGTGTCATTTACTGGTGTTATTACCTTTTCACGCGACTATGATGAAATTATCAAGAACGCACCCTTAGATAAAATAATGATTGAAACTGATGCTCCTTTTGTCTCACCTCTTCCTTATCGAGGCCAGCGCAGCGAACCTTTGCATGTCAAAGATGTAGCCAGGCAAATAGCAAAAATTAAGAATATTTCTTACGAGACAGTGTGTAAAAATACTACAGAGAATGCCTTGCGATTATTTCTGAAAAGTATTAATGTATAAATAATGGAAGAAATACCTAAGGCAGAGTCTAATCAACAAGAGCAAGAACACCTTGCACCTTTTGAGCGTCAGGAGGGGAAAAGAATAGAAGAAATAGATGCTCAAGAGCAATTGGAAAAAATAATCAATTTTTCTGACGATATTCCAGGGAAAGACAAAAAAAGGACGCAAGATTTAATTATGGCAGCAAGAAATTATCTGGATTGGTTAAAGAATTCTGATCCAGACAGTGCCAAAGATTTAGAATTACTTATCAATAAGGCCCAAGATAAATTCCATAAAGAGAACTTATTGAAAATTAGACCGATAAAGACCTTGGATCAGAAAAAGGAAAAATAATCTATCTAGTTTTTGTCATTTTCTTAATTTTTTTTAACAGCTCTTTTTTCTTGACCGAGAGCAGATCCGGTCTTTTTGCCTCTATGACCAGTCGCATAAGGGGTTCAGTATGTGAGTGCCGGATATTAAACCACCAGTTAGAATATTCTATTGTCAGCCCGTCCAAAAAATTTTTGGAACCTCCAAGATATTCTTCAGAAAGTTTTTTTATCAGCTCCTTAGGATTTTTTGAAGGGAAATTTATTATCCCGGAATGGAAATATCTTTCCAATGGTTTGGTTAATCTTTTTAAATCCACGCCCTGCTGGCTGAGCTGTTCAAGAAAGATTCGCAAACCAAAAAACGGATTTTCGTGATTATGGAATTTTTTGAAATAATAATGTCCAGTTATTTCAAGTCCAAACACAGCTTTCCTCTCTCTCATTAATTTTTTAATGTTATAGTGACCGACCTTGCTCGGGATCGCTTTTATACCTCTGTTTCTGAAATATTCTGGGACTGCTTTAGAACACCGCAGGTCATAGATTATAATATCTCCTTTTTGTGCAACTCCGCCTCCGATAATTGCGCCTAGAATGTCCCCACGAATTTTGGAAAGGTTTTTATCGTGTAAAGATAAAGAAATTCTATCTGCGTCAAAATCAAAAGAGACATGGAAATGGGGACGCCTGCCCTCCTTGATTTGCATTTTTTTAAGAAAGTCCTTTATAAACAATTTTGCAGTGATGTCTTTTGATCTTAAAACTAGCCTTATTTTAGGCGATATTTTTGCACCAGAAAATGATTCTTCCAAATAATCTCGCGAAATATCTTTAAAGTAACGAATTCCTTTCTTTTTGGCTAGGATGATTTTTTGTGAAATAATTTTTTCTATTGTCTTCCCGCTTAAGGGCTCATTTCCTATAACGATTTTTATGCCATTATCACCTTTAGGATTGTGAGAAGCAGTTATCATTACTCCAGCATCAACATTTAAAAAATTAGTAGCAAAATAGAGCACAGGAGTTATGATTCGGCCTATATCTATAACATCTTTTCCTGCATCTAGAGTGCCATGAATAAAACTTTCTGCCAGAGGGCCGGAGCTTTTTCTTAAATCTCTGCCAATTGCTATTTTTGCACTATCTTTCTTAAGTATTTTGGCTAGAGAATAGCCGATTAAATAAGAAATCTTGGTATTAATCTCTTTCGGATATTTTCCTCTAATGTCATAATCCTTAAAAATATTCCTGCTAATTTTCATATTGATAATCTTATCATCATATTTGCATAAATTCCATTAGTCTGCTAAGATAGACTGAATGGAAAAAGACCCAAAAATATATGAAATAGGATATCTCTTAAATCCCCTGATTCCCGAAGAGAAAATAGATGATGAAATTTTATTATTGCGTCACTCTGTAGAGCAGCAACAGGGATTGATTATTAATGAGCAAAGAGCAAAAATGCAAAAGCTGGCATACACTATAAAAAGACCGAACAAGAGTCAGTTTGACAGTGCCCATTTCGGCTGGATTAGATTTATGTCTAAGCCAGACATCATAGGAAAAATAAAAAATGATTTTGATAAAAATAATAATATTGTCCGTTTTCTGATTTTGGAAATTCTTAAAGAAGAGCCTGCAAGAATAATTACTAAAAAGATAGTAAAGAGAAAGCCAGCCATTGGAGAAAAGCCCAAAATAGAAATTAAAGCAGAAGAAATTGATAAAAAATTAGAAGAAATATTAAAGAAATATTAAAAAGTAGTCAGTAGTCAGTTATCAGTAGTCAGACAGATTTCAGAAATCTGACTACTAATATATTGACTACTGACATACTAAATATTATGAATCTGAATAAAGTTTTTATTATCGGCAATTTAACAAGAGATCCAGAATTGAAAACTCTTCCTTCGGGGACAATGGTAGCTTCTTTTGGTGTTGCCACCAACAGGATTTGGAAAGATAACAGCGGTCAGCGTCAGGAGGACACCCAATTTCACAATATAGTGGTTTTCGGCAGACAGGCAGAAGTTGCAGGACAATATCTGAAAAAAGGCAGCTCTGTTTTTGTGGAGGGAAGATTGCAGACAAGGAGCTGGAATGCTGCGGACGGAACCAAAAGGAACAGGACTGAAGTTGTTGTGGAAAGAATGCAACTTGGTCCGCGCAAATGGAGCGAAAAGTCTTCAGCTGGAAAAGAATCAAATCTTGAGAAAACTGAAGAAACATTGGAAACAATAGAATATCCTGAAGAAGATATTAATCCGGAAGAGATACCATTTTAGTAGCCAGTAGTCAGTCATCAGTAGTCAGACAAATTTCAAAAATCTGACTACTAACATACTGGCTACTCAAGACTGATTTATGAAACAGTGTTATTTTTGCACAAATAATATAAAATACATTGATTATAAAAACACAGAAATACTCAAAAGGTTTCTTGACCCTTATTCAAAAATATTGCCAAGACAAAAAACAAGTATCTGCGCCAAGCATCAAAGAAAACTATCACGAGCCATTAAAAATGCCCGCCTCCTGGCCTTATTGCCATTTGTAAGCAGATAAAATTTTGGACTGTAGCGGATTTGAACCGCTGACCTCGTCGATGCGAACGACGCGCTCTACCAACTGAGCTAACAGCCCTTTTCCACTCTCTCAACATAATTTTTTGTTTCTGTATTGATTTTTACAATATCTCCTTCATTAATAAAGAGTGGGACATTGATACTAGCGCCTGTTTCTAATTTAACTTGCTTAGTGCCTCCCTGGGCTGTGTTTCCTTTTAGAGCTGGAGGCGCCTCTATTACTCTCAACTCAACTTTTACAGGAAGCTTGATGCCAATTATTCTCCCCTTAAAATTAATTGATTCAACAATGGAATTGGATTTTAAAAAAATCGCATCAGCACCTATCATTTTTTCATCAAGTTTAAATCTCTTTGATGAATCTTTTTCTTCGGAAAACCAAAATTCACCACGATGAGCATAGAGATATTTTATTGGTCTTTTCTCTATCGCAGCTTCGTCAATGATATCGCTTGGCTGGAAAGTTTTCTCTGTTACCTTTCCTGAAATGAGATTCTTGATTTTTGTTTGAACAACAGGTTTTCTTTGTTGCATCCTGATAAAATTATATTCCAAGACAACATATGGCTGTCCATCAAGGACAATAAAAATTCCTGGTTTTAATTCATTGTAATTTAACATAAATGCATTTTAGACTAAATGAAACCTCTTTTCAATAATTGAAGTTATAGTATTATAATAAGAAATGTATGGATTCAGACCCGCCAGACCAGCAGAGAAAATATAAAGATGAAGAAATTTTGGCCTTTTCCATAATAAAGCCATCGCTTTTCGGGTTGCTGGTGGACAGATATCAGAGTGCCTTTTTAAGAACCGCAGCCAACATTGTTAATAACAGAGAAGATGCAGAAGATATTGTTCAGGAAACTTTTACAAAAATTTATTTTAACGCTGGCAGATTCAAGGAGATTGAAGGAAAGACATTTAAAAGTTGGGCTTATAAAATTTTGATCAACACCTCACTGACCTATTATAAAAAGATTCAAAAAAACAAAGATAACTTATTGGAAGTTAAAGATTTCCAAATGTATTTGTCTGCAATTCCTTATGAAGATAACTTTTCTGAAAAAATTGATACCAAGATGATCATAGAACAGGCTTTAAACAAGGTGCCAAAACATCTTGAAGGGACTCTTAGGAAATATTATCTGGAAGATAGATCTCAAAAAGAAATCGCTGATGAAGAAAAAGTTTCCATAGCAGTTATTAAAATGAGATTATTTAGGGCCAGGAAAATTTTAAAGAAAATTTTAATCAACAATGCAGTCTATGCGTAATACACCGGATTTCGGGAAAATAAAGAAAAAAATAATGAGAAAAATTTACCTTATCTGGATGGTTAAAAGATTAACCACTCCTTTTGCACTGGAAACATTTGGTCTGATCTTAGTTTTTATTTTACTTACAGAATATATTTCTTTTATAAATATTTGGCATAACTCTCAAGGATTGATTTTTTCGCCGTTTGGAATGGCGGGTTTTTTATTTTCAGCATTTCTCTCCACAGAAATACTTACAAAAATATTAATAATCTCTCTTCTGGTTTTCTTGTCTTTTTTCTTGAAAGACATTTTTAAAACAGCTCAACGTTATGTCTTTCCCAAATTGATAAGGATCTAAAGTCGGGATTCTTTTATTTTCTTTACTATTTCCTGAGTAATCTTTGGATTTTCTTTTAGGAAATTACGAGCATTGTCATAGCCCCGGCCCAGACTTATTTTGTCATATATATAAGAGGTGCCGGATTTTTTTATGACATTATATTTTTCAGCCATATTTAAAATATCTCCTTCATAGGAAATCCCTTCATCATATAAAATATCAAATTCAGCTGTTCTGAATGGGGCAGCCACTTTATTTTTTACAACCTTGGCCTTCACTCTATTGCCAATTACCTCTTCACCCTTTTTAATCTGGGCAGCCCGACGCACATCAATACGTACTGAAGAAAAGAATTTCAGTGCCCTGCCGCCCGGAGTCGTTTCTGGATTGCCGAACATCACACCAATCTGCATCCTTATCTGGTTGATGAAAATTACTACAGTCTTTGATCTGGCGGTCATAGCTGTTAGTTTGCGCAGGGCCTTTGACATCAATCTCGCCTGCAGACCTATTTGTTGAGTGCTCATATCTCCTTCAATTTCTGCTTGGGGAGCAAGGGCAGCAACAGAATCAATGACCACAACATCAAGTCCTCCGGAGCGCACCAAACTTTCCACTATTTCTAGTGCCTGTTCTCCTGTGTCCGGCTGAGAAATTAAGAGGTCTTGGATTTTTACTCCGAGTTTTTTTGCATATTCAGGATCAAGAGCGTGTTCTGCATCAACAAAGGCGCAAACCCCGCCTCTTTTTTGCGCCTGGGCAACAATATTGAGAGCAAGGGTTGTTTTGCCCGATGATTCTGGTCCGAATATTTCAATAATTCTTCCGCGCGGCACACCGCCCACGCCCAGAGCCAAATCCAAACTTAAAGATCCAGTGGGAATAGCATCAACATCAACTTTCCTTGCCTCGCCAAGTTTCATTATTGAGCCTTCTCCGAATTTAGTCTGGATTTCATGGATTGCATTTTCAATGCCCGGGCTATCTTTTTTAATTATCTTTTTTGCCATAATTTATTTTAAAATAATTTCTCTTTTTATATCTTTGGTGTGATTGAATTTATCTACTGCGTTTATCTCTATTATATTATAACCTTGGGCAATCAGCAAACCCTCTTTAAAAAATCCGTTCTCATCAGTAAAAACACGTCTTCCATTAAGATACAAACCGGAAATATTTTTTGCTGTGCCTCTTATTTCTATAAATTCACTTGAAACTATTTCACCATCTTTAGGAGAATCAATATTGATTCTCGGTCCGATTAAAAAATTCTTCGCCTTATAAATCCCATAGACACTGAAAGTTATAACAAGAACTGCGATGATCCCTAAATTAAAAAACAATCTCGCCATTTTTATTCTTCTTCGCTTATTAAAACTTCGCGCGGTTTTGCTCCGTCAGCAGGACCCACTACGCCCTTTTCCTCCAGAACATCCATCAATCTTGCTGCTCTGGCATAACCAATCTTCAATTTTCTTTGAAGATAAGATGTGGAAGCCTTCTTCGCTTTTATCACCAAGCCCCGAGCTTCTTCATAAAGTTCATCATCAATCTCTTCTGCAAGGTCTAGATTATTTAAATCAAAAGATGACTGTGTCTGTGTTTCTTTCAAATTACTTTCCATCACTTCTTCTAATTCCTCCATATCAACATCTTTATATCTGCCAGCAAGAAAATTCACCACCCTCTTTACTTCTTTATCTGATACATATGGTCCCTGGATTCGTTTTGGTTTGGCAGTGTCGCCTGCGAGATAAAGCATATCACCGGAACCTAGCAACTTTTCTGCGCCACCCATATCCAAAATCGTGCGTGAATCAATTTGAGATGCAACTTGGAGCGCTATTCTTGAAGTGATATTTGCCTTTATCAATCCAGTGATCACTTCTACAGAAGGTCTTTGGGTTGAAACAACTAAATGAATGCCGACTGCTCTGGACATCTGGGCCAATCTGACAATTGAAGCCTCCATTTCTCTGGGATAAGTGGCCATAAGATCAGCCAGTTCATCGATAACAATTATGAGATAGGGCAAAGAATTATAATCAGCCTTTTTTTCATGATAGGCTTCTATGTCGCGCATGTCGGCTTTCATCAGAATTTCATATCTTCTTTCCATTTCTTTGCAGGCCCATCTTAAAGTTAATATTGTTTTTTTTGCATCTGTTATTACTGGAGTGAGAAGGTGAGGTGATTTATTATAAATAGTTAACTCCACTCTTTTCGGATCAATCATTATAAATCTTAATGAGGAAGGGAAGTTTTTATAAAAAAGACTTATGATTAAAGAATGAATGCAGATTGATTTACCTGTTCCAGTTGCTCCAGCAATCAAAAGATGTGGCATTTTAGCAAGATTTGCAAAGATTGCCTTTCCAGAAACATCTTTACCTAAGGCTATCAATAACGGATTGGAAATATCTTTAAAAATTTCTTCAGACAAGAGATTTTTTAATCCAATGATAGTTTTTGTATTGTTGGGAATTTCTATGCCGACAAGAGATCTTCCCGGAATGGGCGCCTCTATTCTTAAAGGATGTGCTGCCAATGCCAATGCCAAATCGTTTTGCAGGGCTACAATGCGTGATAATTTTATTCCCTCGGCTGGTTTAAGTGTATATTGGGTCACCGAAGGCCCAATATTTATTTCTCCCATTTCTACCTCTATGCCGAAATTCTGCAAAGTTCTTTTAATGATATTGGAATTGGCTTTGATATCGCCGCTGGATGGTTTGCCTTTGTCTCCTTCCAAGAGATCAAGCGGCGGCGCGACAAAATCAGCACTTTTAATTTTAGTTGTTTCCAGTTCAAATTTTTCTTCTTCAGTTCCAGTTGCACTTTTAATTTTATCTACAGTGTTTTTTACTGCCTGGGTGGCACTTGTCAAAATATTTCCTTCTGATCTTAATTCTTCTTGTAATGTTTGTTTTTCTTCTGGCTCTACATGTTTCTTTTTGAATATTTTTGAGATCAGAGCTTCGATTTTCAGAGAAGTATTTAGAATAATCAACAGAGAGATGGTGAAGATACCCAACAGCAATATTAATGATGCCCAGAAATCCAAAAGTTTTACCAGAGAAAGAGAAATAAAATAGCCAATATAACCTCCCTTTTTTTCTCCCAAGATTAAATCTGCCATACCAAGACCACTCAAAAGGAAAAGTATGATCCCAATAAAGGTGTGGGCTAGAAAATGCGGTCTAAAAAATACCACAAAGGAAAGACTGGCTATAAATAAAGCAACTGGCAAAAGAAAAGAAACGGTTCCGAAGAGCAAGTTAGACAACAAATTAATATAATTTCCCACCCTGCCTGCTTCTCCAAAACTAGCCAAAATAAAAAACAACCCCAAAATAAAAGTAAGAATTGCCCAGATAGACTGTTTAGTTTCTTCTTTTAGGGTATGATACCATCTTTCTTCCTTCTTCCCCCTTTTTTGATTTTTTTTGTTTTTTGAAGGGGTCATAAATACATTATACATTAAATATTTTTAAAGTCATTTTTCTCTAAAAAACTTGTATTTTTTATTTTTGTCCTTTAGAATTGGATTTAATGGACAAATTTGAACAAATGGACAAACAGAAAGAAGAAGACTTTAAATATCTAATGGACAGGATAAAAAAACTCACAGAGGCTATTTACAGGGTTACTGAACTTTATCCTGACAAAGAACCTCTAAAATGGAGTCTTAGAGAAAAGGTCGTTTCTTTATATGAAAAGATGATGTCTTTGTTTTCTTTTAAAGATAATAAAATTATCTTATCTAATAGAGTAATTAGTCAATCATTAGACGATATTTTAGAGAACTTTATAAAAATTATTAATACATTGGATTTATCATTTTCTGATGGATTTATTTCAGGAATCAATTTTGAGATATTAAAAAGAGAATTTTCTGCTTTAAAATCTTTTATTGAAGGTGAAAAAGATAGCTTTCTTGAGGGACAAAAATTTTTAATAAGCCCTAAAGATGAGCAAAATAAAGAAAATAAAAAATTTCAAAAAAAGGAACCAAGTTTTAATGGACATAATGTCCATAATAACCATAATGGACATAATGAAAAAAGACAGGCAATGATATTGGATTTTCTTAAAAAAAGGGGAAAGGCTAATATTAGAGAAATATCTTCTATTTTTGAAAATGTGGGAATAAAGAGCATTCAGAGAGATCTACTTGATTTGGTAAGAACCCACCAATTAAGGACTGAAGGTGAAAAACGCTGGAGAATCTATTTTCTAGATCAAATTTAGCTCTTTTTTCAGTAGTTATCCACAATTTTGACTTTTCAGAAAGGCTTTGTAAATCTATAATCTAAACATAGATTAAGCAAATGATTGATTGAATCTTTTTCAGTTATTTGTTTATTATTAGTTAAAAATTACCATTAAGTATACCATTAAGTATAGGATAATATCTGGTTAGTCGAGACCAGGCTATCTATACAAAAGGTCAAGAATAATTACCTTAGTGTTTTTATTGAATTCTTAAAATGAAGGAGAAAAAACACAAGGAAATTATTTTATTATCAAGAACAGATTTATGAGTAATAAATTTCAGAAGACTAAAGTTGGAAAAGCAACTTCAGTTTTCGTGAGCTTGACAACAGCAGTATGGTTATCTGGCGCAGCTGCATTGATACCAACTATTGCTTCAGCGCAAACCGCAGCAGAATTGCAGGCTCAGATTCAAGCCTTGCTTGCCCAGATTTCGCAATTACAGTCGCAACTGGCAACACTGCAGGGCGGTGGGGGAGCTAGTACAGTTTGTGGCATCACCTTTGCAGTTAATTTGAAGCAAGGTGATACTGGTGCTGATGTTAAGAATCTACAAACAGTTCTTAACTCTGATTCAGCCACCCAAGTTGCTTCAAGCGGTGCAGGTTCTCCTGGCAATGAAACAACCTACTTTGGTTCTTTAACCAAAGCAGCAGCAGTTAAATTTCAGGAAAAATACGCTGCTGATATTTTGACGCCACTTGGTCTTACAGCAGGAACCGGTTATGTCGGCGCTTCCACACGGGCAAAATTAAATGCTTTGTATGGAACATGCGCTCCAACAAAAGCCGCTTGTGAAGACGGTGTTGATAACGACAGCGATGGCTTAATTGATTATCCTGCAGATACAGATTGCACTTCAGCCTCTGATACTAGTGAAGCAGCTGTTGCAGCAGGCACAGGCCTGACAGTTTCTTCACCAGCTCAACCAGCAGCATCAGTCGCTCCCGAAAGTGCAACAAGATTGCCTTTCACTAAAATCACTTTAACAGCAGGCAGTGATGGCGATGTTGTAGTTAGCGGAATTAATATTGAAAGAACCTGTCTTGCAAGCGATGCCGTCTTTTCTGGTGTTGTTCTCTTAGATGAGAACGGTCTGCAGTTGGGTATTGAAAAAACCTTTAATTCAGAACACAAAGCAACAATTGGTGAATCCTTTACTGTCAAAGCTGGTCAATCAAGAACAATGACTATTGCTGGCAATATGGCATCAGATAACGATACAAGAGCTGGTCAAGTCGCCTGTCTTTCAGTGATAGGAATGAATACCTCTGCAACTGTCACTGGTACTTTGCCTATTACTGGAGCAGCTCACACCATTAATGCCACTCTTAGTATTGGAAGTGTAACAGTGGCTCGAGGAATGGCTGATCCGGGAACAGACCAAAATAAAGAAATAGGAACAACTAATTACACCTTTTCCGCAGTAAAAGTCACAGCTGGTTCTGCTGAGAAAATCAGAATTAAGTCAATCAGATGGAATCAGTCTGGTTCAGCAGCCGCATCAGACCTTAAAAATGTAAAGACCTACGTTGATAGCACCAGTTATGACACTACAGTTTCCTCTGACGGCAAGTATTACACCGCAACATTTGGAGACGGAATCGTAGTTGATAAAGGTGCTAATATAGAAATCTCTGTCAAGGGTGATATTGAAGGCGGTTCTGGAAGAACTGTTGACTTTGATATCTACAAGAGAAGCGATCTCTATATTACTGGTGAGACCTATAGCTATGGTATTATGCCGCCAAATGGCACTGATACCTCAGGCACTGATGACGGTGCTTTCCATCAAAATACCAATCCTTGGTATGATGCTTTCCAGGTTTCTGTTCTCTCAGGCTCTGTCACTTCAGTATCAAAATCCAATACTGTAGCAGCGCAAAATATTGCTATCAATGCTCTTAATCAGCCTTTGGGCGGATATGAGATTGAGGTTAAGGGCGAGCCAATTTCCGTAGCTCAGACCATCTTTCATTTCTTGATTACTGGAACAGGCGGTCAAGTTGCTGACATGACTAGTATTTCTCTCTATGACGAGAATGGCGCAGTAGTAGCCGGACCTCAAGATGGTTCTGGGGCAGCGGCTTACGGCACAGTCACTTTCACTGACACTGTTACTTATTCAGTTGGTAAAAAGGTTTATACCTTAAAAGGTAAACTGGGAACTGATTTCACTAACAATCAGACCATTACTGCTTCAACCACACCTTCCAGCGATTGGTCAACTATTACTGGTCAAACAACTGGCAATTCCATTAGTTTGTCTGCTTTAAGCACTGCTGCCACAATGAACGCGATGACAGTGAAGGCTGCTACAACCACGGTTACGGTTTCCGGCACACCAGCCAGTCAAAATGTGGTTATGGGTGTTAATCAATTTACTTTTGCTAATTATCAGTTTGACGCGAGTCAATCTGGTGAAGATGTTAAAGTAAGTTCAGCTCAATTTACCATTCAGACTGATACTGGCAGTTCTTACCCAACTAATTGTACTGCTTATGACGGCACAACAAAGTTGAATACTTCAGCAGTTAATCCAACAGCTGATGGTGCTACTACTTTCACTTTTGACAATAACTTGACTATTCCTAAAGGAACGATCAAGACAGTTGCTCTTAAGTGTGATATCCCAGCCAGTTTGACTGCTGATGATACCATTGAATGGAAATTGGCAAATTCTGCCACTCTCCAAGGCACAGGCGTAGGAAGCGGTTCAACTATTACCCTGACCCACAATGATTCTACTGATAACCAGAACAAGATGACCTTGAAGTCATCAGGAAGCTTAGCTGTTACTGCTGATTCTTCAGCACCTGCTTATGCTCTTATAGCTGCAGGAACCTCGGGAGTAACCTTGGGTGCCATCAGATTTGCAGCAACAAATGAGGCAGTTAATCTAGAGCACGTTGCTTTGGAATTAACTAACACTTCTTCCAGTACTGCCGCTGATTTAACCGCTGTTTACTTGTATGATGGTTCCACTCAAGTTGGTTCAGGTGTATTTACCAGCGGCGCTACCACAACCTTGATCACCCTTAGTCAAACAGTAGAAGTTCCTAAGGATGGTTCTAAGGTTTTGACTGTTAAAGCAGATATTAATACCATTGATGTTAATACTGCTTCAACTCGTGAAGGTGCCTTTATCGCAGTTAACTGGGATGGCCATAATCAGGCAGGCAACACAGACGGCAAAGGCGCTTCCTCTGGAACAACTGTTACTGCTACTGGTTCTGACACTTCTTTCTCAGGCGCCAGGGCCTTCAGGTCCTATCCAACAATTACCAAACTGGCAGTGCCTTCAACAACGCTGGTAGCAGGCACAATGGATCTTTACAGATTCAGCATTGCTGCCAATCCTAGCAGTGCCAATGGTGTTGGTTTATACCAGTTAGTAGTCAACATTGCTACTTCAAGTGCCAGTTCAGTTTCTGGAACCACTACTGTGACCAATCTTAAGGTTTATGCCTACACTGACAGTGCTTTCTCCAATCCAGTATCTGGTTATACCAACGGTCAGATTATAACTACTATTGCCTCACTGCCTGGTAGCGGAGACACTGAAGCCCAACTATCTTCAGTTCTCACTATTCCTGCTGGGTCAACCTATTACTTTAGAGTAACTGGTGATACCACTTTAACAGCTGGAACTGGAACATTCTCCGGCTCAATTACAACCAGATTAAGCGGTGATGCAGCTTATCTGGCCTTAGGTACTAAAATGGGTAATGCTTCTGATGTAGATTCAGGTGCTGATGATGACCTTATCTGGTCACCTCTTGCTACCACTACAGCAGCAGCCAATAACATTGATTGGACCAATGGCTATGGTGTAACAGGTTTGCCTTCAGATGGTACAGACATTGTGACTATCAGCAAATAATCTAGTTTCCTTGTACTAGTGCGAAACCCCGACCTTGCGTCGGGGTTTTGATTTTGTTAAAATGTCGGTTATGAAAAATAAAATTATTTTAATAATAATTATTTTACTATTGGCTGGCGGTGCCGGGTATTATATTTACAATGACCTTTCACCGACCCGTAGGGTCGGTGAAAGTGAAGAACCGCAGCAGCCGGTTGTTGAAATTCCTAACCTTGACAGGCCGATAAATATTACTGTTAATTTAACAAAAGAAGCAGAGGAAATTATACGTAAAAAAATTGAAGAGTTATCTTCTAAACTGAAAGAAAATCCTAATTTACTTGATTTATGGCTTGACCTCGGTATTTACAGGAAAATAATCGGTGATTATGAAGGCGCTGTTGAAGCTTGGGAATATGTGAGCGTAGTTAGTCCAAAAAATTCCACTTCTTTTCATAATCTAGGAGATCTTTATGCCTTTTATTTAAAAGATTATCAAAAAGCAGAAAAAAATTTTTTAATAGCTATTGAAAATAATCCCTCCCAAATTTTTTCTTATAGAAGCCTTTATGAACTCTATCGCTATGCAATGAAAGATGATGAAAAAGCAAAAGAAATATTAAAAAAAGGAATAGAAATAAATCCGGATACTTCGCAAGATTTAAAAAACTTGCTTGACAGATTTTAAAGAAGATATAGAATGAGGATATAGTCGCAGACAGCGGGCTACTTAATATTTCGAGATATCGATATATCGAGTTTAAGACCTGCCGAGACAAAAGAAATTTATTGTTCGCGGCTATATGCCGCTTTTTCAATTTATGGCAATTACACGAAAGAAAAAAGAAAAAATATTAGAGCAGCTTAAAAATGATTTCAAGCGATCTCAAGCTGTTGTTTTTGTTAATTTTCATGGTCTAAGTGTTTCTTCAGCCAGTGAATTAAGAAAATTGCTCAGAAGCATAGACACAAAATATTCTGTGGCAAAAAAGAGTTTAATTCAAAAAGCATTGGAAGAATTCAAATTTTCCGGAGAAATACCGAATCTGGAAGGAGAAATCGCCCTGGCTTTTTCTCAAAACGATCCTCTTTCTTCAATAAAAGAACTTAAAAATTTTGCAAAAAAAACAGGTATTAAATTATTGGGCGGAATATTTGAAAACAGTTATATCAGCGAGAAAATTGTTTTAGAACTAGCAGATATTTCATCAAAAGAAATTCTTTTGGCTAGACTTGTCAATATTATTAATTCGCCAATTCAGGGGCTGGTCGTAACCTTGAATGGAATAACGAGGAATTTTCTCAGTGTATTAAGTCAAATAAAAAAGTAATTGGCTACTTAAATACTAATTATATGACTCACAAATCACACGATAAATTTAAAGATATTATTGAAAAAATTGAATCAATGAGCGTTTTGGAATTATCAGAATTGGTAAAAATCCTGGAGGAAAAATTCGGTGTTTCCGCACAGACAATGGTAGTGTCAGCACCTACAGCCACAACATCTACTGAGCCGGCTGAAGAAAAGACGAAATTTAATGTGGAATTAAAAAACGCCGGTGAGCAGAAAATTCAAGTAATCAAGATTTTAAGAGATGTCCTTGGCCTCGGATTGAAAGACGCAAAAGACTTAGCTGATAATGTGCCAAAAGTAGTTAAGGAAGGGCTGGATAAAAAAACTGCCGAGGAGTTGAAAACAAAACTGGAAGAAGCAGGAGCGGTTGTGGAGTTGAAATAGAAATGTTATCATAAAGGCACTATGAGCGATGTCTTAGAAAGATTATTCGGCTCATCTGCGCGAATTAAGATTATTCGTCTTTTTTTAATAAATCCCGATGAGATTTTTACATTAAAAGGAATCAGTAGCAGATGTAGGATTAATTCCAACATTGCCAAGAGGGAGGTTTCTCTTTTGAAAGATATAGGATTGATAAAGTACAAATCAGAAAAAATAGAAATGATAATAAAATTAAAAAACGGCAAGATTAAAAATAAGAAGAAAAAGATACAGGGATTAAAACTGAACGAATTCTTTTCTCTTTTGCGCCCTCTTAAAAATCTTTTGATTGACTCTATCTCTATAAATAAAGAAAAAATATTAAAATCTTTAAAATTAGCAGGCAATGTCAAATTAATAATTCTCTCAGGTTTTTTTATTGATTACGAAGATGGCAAGGTAGATCTTCTTCTTGTGGGCGATGGAATCCGGAGGGCAGCCATAGAGAATATTTTAAGGAAGCTGGAGATAAAAATAGGAAAAGAACTGCTTTACAGTATATTTGATACCAAAGAATTTATGTATCGTTTTGCTATGAATGACCGCTTTATAAAAGACATTCTTGATTTTCCCCATGAAAAGGTCCTAAATAAATTGAATATCTAAGTCCTAAATTTATCCACATTTTTCAGAAAAAAATTAGGAAGTCTGATATAATTTCTATAAGGTCGAATTTAATTTGATTAAAGAATAGTAATTTATTTTTATAATTAATATGCTTACATCGTGGAGTGATGTCCTTGTAGCTTCGTTTCAACAGCTTTGGCTGGGCATTATTGCTTTCATTCCTAGACTTATCATAGCCCTGTTAATTTTTATTGTTGGCTGGATAATTGCTGTCACCCTAGGGAAATTAATTGCTCAGATTATAAGAAGCTTAAAAGTGGATAAGGCATTGCAGGCGTTAGGGACAGAAGAGGTTCTTTCAAGGGCAGGATTCAAACTTGATACAGGAGCATTTTTTGGCGGTTTGGTAAAATGGTTTTTCTTGGTTGTCTTCTTGATTGCTGCCATAGATGTTATCGGCCTTACGCAGGTGAACATTTTCTTGAGAGATGTGGTTTTGCGTTATCTTCCAAATGTGATTGTTGCCGCCCTTATCTTAATCGTTGGTGCAATTTTGGCAGATTTCGTGAGAAAAGTTATAACTGGATCTGCAAAGGCTGCTGATGTTCCTTCTTCAAATTTAATGGGAGGAATTGCAAAATGGGCTATTTGGATTTTTGCAATTTTAGCTGCTATGTATCAATTGGGTATAGCTGGTATTTTTGCCCAAACTCTTTTCACGGGTCTCGTTGCTATGCTTGCTATTGCCGGTGGTATTGCTTTTGGTTTGGGTGGAAAGGATGCTGCAACAAGATACATTGAAAGATTGAGAAGAGATGTAGAAAACAAGTAAATTTTTGGATATTGATTTATCCACAACCCTGCACCGCACGGTGCGGGGTTGACTTTTTAAAACAGAGGAATATAATAAAAATACAATATGAATAGAAAGAGAAATAGATCATTTTGGAAGCGGAAAACATAGCTGTTTTTTAGCGATTGTAATGTTAAAACCGCTTCTAAAAAGCGGTTGATTTATTTCAGAATATTTCAGAAATGGATGAACCTTGAAAACTTAATGCAGGTTTATAAATTTCCTAACAGAAATTTAAGGGCGTATGGCGGATGCCTATTGACTAAAAGAGGCCGAAGAAGGACGTGGTGTGACTGCGATAAGCCTCGGTGAGCCGTCTAGCAGGCTTTGATCCGGGGATTTCCGAATGGGGCAACCCAGTGCGGTAAAACCGCATTACGTGCTGTTTCGCAGCATGAGGGAACCCGCTGAAGTGAAACATCTCAGTAAGCGGAGGAGAAGAAAAAAATTGCTTCGCAATTTTTTTCAATCTCAAAAATAAAACCTCAAATCTCAAAATTAGATTTGAGGTTTGAAATCTGAGATTTAAGATTGAGCGAAGCGAATATTCCCTTAGTAGTGGCGAGCGAAAAGGGAGTAGTCCAAATCCTACTTTTTAGTAGGAGGTTGTAAGAGAGATATATTACCAGAGCTCATAAAATGTAATTTGTCTAGTGAAATGATCTGGAAAGATCAACCAAAGAAGGTAATAGTCCTGTACACGAAAGATATTACATGCTCTGAATATCTTTTCTTGAGTAACCCGAGATAAGAATGGCTTGGGTGAATCCGGGAGTACTAACTCCTAAGACTAAATACCTCTTTAGATCGATAGTGAACAAGTACCGCGAGGGAAAGGTGAAAAGAACCCCGGTGAGGGGAGTGAAATAGAACCTGAAACCATATGTCTACAAGGAGTGGAAGTCTCGTCTCGCAAGAGGCGGATGACCGCGTGCCTATTGAAGAATGAGCCAACGAGTTCATTTGTGCTGCATAACTAAGTCCTCAACGGATGGAGTTATAGGGAAACCGAGTTTTAAGAGAGCGAATCTCAATTCAAAATTCAAAATGCAAAATTCAAAATTTTTGAATTTTGAGATTTGATTTTTGATTTTGAGTGCGTAGCACGAATGAGACCCGAATCCAGATGAACTACCCATGGCCAGGGTGAATCCCGCAGAAATGCGAGAGGAGGCCCGAACCGGTTAGTCGTGCAATTCTATCGGATGAGCTGTGGGTTGGAGTGAAAAGCTAATCGAATCTGGTAATAGCTGGTTCTCTCCGAAATAGCTTTAGGGCTAGCGTCTCGTTTTTCTTCTGGGGGTAGAGCTACTGGATGGATAGAATAGGAGGAAACTTCGTCTATCCAATCAAACTCCGAATACCAGAATTTAAAAATGAGGCAGTAAGACCATGGGGGCTAAGCTCCATTGGTCAAGAGGGGAACATCCCTGATCTCAATCTAAGGTCCCTAAATCTTTGCTAAGTGTTTTAAAAGGAGGTGAGATTTCTCAGACAACGAGGAAGTTGGCTTAGAAGCAGCCATCTTTCAAAGAGTGCGTAACAGCTCACTCGTCAAGAGATTTCGCGCCGAAGATAATCGGGACTAAGCAAAGTACCAAAGGTGAGAATTTGATATATCGATATTTCGATATGTCGAGTGGTAGGAGAGCGTTCTCAATGCTGTGAAGGTCACGACGCGAGTCGGATTGGAGCGTTGAGAAGTGAGAATGTTGGCACAAGTAACCGCAATGTCGCTGAGATTAGCGACACGCCGAAAGTCCAAGGTTTCCTTGGCAATGTTGATCAACCAAGGGTTAGGCGATCCTAAGGCAATGGCGAAAGCCGGAGCCGATGGACTGATGGTTAATATTCCATCTCTTCCTTATTTTCCTATGGAGAGACGGAGGTTAGTAGATTGAGCATGTTATTGGATTCATGTTTCTAGTGTGAGGATGCGTCTAGGGAAAATCCGAGATGTGCTTTTAGCAAATTTAAGCATTGGAAAAATCTTCTGCTTCGGCAGAGGAAATTCAATTGAGCAACCTTCCAAGAAAAACTTCTAAGTCTGTCAAAAGGCAGAAAAAAGTAAGGAAATCGTACCACAAACTGACACAAGTGGACAAGTCGAGAAGACTAAGGCGAACGGGTGATTGCTTCCCAAGGAACTCGGCAAAAAAGCGGCCGTAACTTAGGGATAAGGCCTCCCCGCGTTTGACGCGGGGTGCAACAAAAGTACCCCTGGCGACTGTTTACCAAAAACACAGCTCCCTGCGAACTCGTAAGAGGATGTATAGGGGGTGATGCCTGACCAATGCTAGAAGGTTAAATAGTGCTGGTTGCTTCGCAACCTTGCAAGCTGTCAGCTTTTTTAGTAGTCAGCAAACAGCTGAAGACTAATGCCCGACGAAGTCCGACTTCGTCTAAAATAAGACTGATGGCTCGCGAAGTTGCGGAGTAGCTGAGCGCTATAAGCCCTAGTGAATGTCGGCGATAACTATAATCGTCCTAAGGTAGCGTAATTCCTTGTCAGGTAAGTTCTGACGTGCACGAATGGCATAACGACTAGGGGACTGTCTCGGGAAGTAGCCCGGTGAAAATACAATGGGGGTGAAGATGCCCTCTACCTGCAGCGGGACGGAAAGACCCCGGAAGCTTTACTGTAACTTGGCATTGAGTTTAGGTTTTGAATGCGTAGCATAGGTGGGACCCGCAAGGGCGTCGCCTCCTTGCGAGGCGTGGGCTTTGAAGGTCCGATCTCGGTCGGGCTGGAGCTGCCAGTGAAATACCACTCTTTTAAAATCTAGATTCTAACCTGCTCTGCCAAACGGAGCGGAAACAGTGCCTGGTGGGCAGTTTAATTGGGGCGATTTCCTCCTAAAGAGTAACGGAGGAGTCTATTAAGGTTGGCTAGGTACGGATGGAAACCGTGCTAATAGTGTAATGGCAAAAGCCGGCTTAACTGAAAGACGGACATGTCAATCAGTTGCGAAAGCAGAGCATAGTGAACCGACCGTCCGCATTAGAGGCGGCGGGAGATTAACGGATAAAAGCTACTCCGGGGATAGACCCTGAAATAAGGGTCAGTTGTCCTCCTTTGGCGTAAGTCAAAGGTAATAAAGCGACTTATAACGGTGAACTCTAAGATGGTCTTCCTGTTCGCATAGGCGCATTCGTAGTGCGCTGTTCGCATGCAAGGTTTTGGTCTTTGGGAATACCGTGGGAAGTCGGAAGGAAGCAAAAAAATAAGCCTATGAAGTTTACCAAGCGTCAGCAAGTCATTCTTGTTGGCACAATCTTGGGTGACGCTTATCTTCAAAAAACAGGCAGGCGCAATGCCCGGTTACGCTTGGAACAAGGAGAAAAAGAGAAAGATTATCTTCTTTGGAAGGCGGAATCTTTCAAAAAATTATTCCAAGGGAAGCCTGTTTTTTTGGAGAGAATTCATCCAAAAACGGAACGGAATTACAGCTATTGGCGTTTCCAATCGAATGCCACTCCGGAATTGGGAAAATGGCAGAAAATTTTTTATGAGAACGGCAAAAAAATAATTCCAAAAAATCTTGAGCATCTTCTTAAAGAACCATTATCTCTGGCAGTGTGGTATATGGATGACGGATATTATTATTCAAGAGACAAAAATGCCTATCTATATTTAGGCAACGTGTCTTTGAAAGAGGCAGAAGTCGCAAGAAAAGTGCTCCAAAAAAATTTCGATTTGAAGGCGCGAATTCTCGATAAAAAACAAAAAGGTCGGGTGATTTATTTCCCGGCCGCAGAAGTTAAAAAATTAAAACAAATCATCGGCCGGCACATTATACCACCGATGAAATATAAAATTCCTTCTTGACCCCGTAACGACTGTTTCCTCTTTTTGAGGAACGGCTTGGCAGGAATAAAGTTTATTTATACGCCAGGCAATACGTCGCCATCCCGCAGAAAGCGGGGTGAAGATATAGTCTATTCCAATGAAAATTGTGAATGAACAGGCTGGTAGTGCCCGAGAGTTCATATCGACGGCACTGTTCGGCACCTCGATGTCGGCTCATCCTATCCTGGGGCTGGAGAAGGTCCCAAGGGTTTGGCTGTTCGCCAATTAAAAGGATACGCGAGCTGGGTTCAAACCGTCGTGAGACAGGTTGGTCCCCTATCTGCTGCAGGCGTTGATTCTTGAGGGAATTCTTTCCTAGTACGAGAGGACTGGAAAGAGCTAACCTCTGGCGTACCAGTTGTTCCGCCAGGAGCATCGCTGGGTAACTAAGTTAGTAAGAGATAACCGCTGAAAGCATCTAAGCGGGAAACTCTTCCCAAGATTAGGAATCGTAGAAGTCTTGTAGATTACAAGATTGATAGGCTTTAGGTGTAAGCTCAGTAATGGGTTCAGCCGAGAAGTACTAATCTATCATTTCTGTTAGGAAATTTATAAATCTGCAATCTTGAGAAGATTGAGTTTTTTGATCCGGTGATTTGGCGCTATGGAACCACTCGTTTCCATTCCGAACACGGAAGTGAAATGTAGTTGCGGCGATGATACTCTTTTGGGGAAAGTAGCTAGTCGCCGGATTAAAGGATTTAATTTTAGACAATATAAAAATTTTTCTGTAATATAAAACTATATGGCAATACCATGGACAGTGAGAAGGCAACTTACTTTCTTTTTTGTCTTTTTTTTTATTGTCTTAGTGGTTGCAATTTTGATTTGGGTTGAGATCAGCACTCCAACCTGTTCAGATAAAAAACAAAACCAAGAAGAAGAAGGGATAGATTGTGGAGGACCGTGCCAGCCATGCATAAGTCATATCAATGATCTGATTGTGCAATGGACTAAAGTTTTAAAAATAAAAGAGGGATTTTACGACGGAGTTGTTTTGATAGATAACCCCAATCTTTCAGTGGGCATCCCTTTATTAAAATATGAAATGAAGATTTATGATGACGAAAATGCTTTGGTTGGAACTAGGCGCGGACAGACATTTATAAACCCCGATGATAAGTTCATAATTATAGAACCAAACTTAGAAACACAAAGAACGCCAAAGAAAGTTTTTATTGAATTTGATAAAAATATAGAATGGAAGAGAACAGATGAAGCAAAACCACAAATCGTTATTTCCGGAAAAGAATTTTCAAACAATCCCTTACCAAGACTTACTGTGAAGATAGATAATAAATCTATTTTCCCAGTAGAAAAAATTTCCGTGGCCGCTATTTTATACGACGAGAACAGAAATGTATTCGCGGCCAGCACCAGTAAATTGGATTATATTGAATCTAATTCTAGCGATGAGGTAATAATGACTTGGCCAGAGAGATTTGATAAAACCCCATTCCTTATAGATGTCCTTATCAAGACTAATTTAACTCTCTAATGAAAAAATATATTCAGCACATAGATTGGATCCTTTTTCTTTTCGTCTTTCCTCTCCTCATCAGTGGATTAATAACAATGAAAAGTTTAGGTGGGGTTGAAAAAGATTATTTCTTTTTCAGGCAATCGGTATGGGTTGCGATATCCATTATTGTCTTTTTTGTTTTTGCCAATATTGACTGGAGATTTTTAAGAAAAGGAGAAATTCTTATAATTATTTTCCTTCTGGCAATATTTTCACTCATTGTGCTTTTGATTATTGCCCCGCCGATTAGGGGTTCTTCAAGCTGGCTGACTTTTTCTTCTTTTTCTATTGAACCATCTGATCCGATTAAATTGCTATTAATCCTTATTCTGGCAAAATATTTCTCTCGTCGTCATATAGAAATTGCAAATTTTCGCCATATTATAATTTCTAGCATATATGCCCTCGTGCCAGTCACTTTGGTTTTTTTCCAACCAGATATGGGATCGGCAATTGTGCTTTTTTTGATATGGTTGGGTATGATAATGGTTTCCGGGATCAGCAAAAAGCATTTACTCCTTGTTTTTTTGGTAGTGGCATTGGTTTTTGGCATATCTTGGATTTTTGTTTTTAAGCAATATCAAAAAGAAAGGATAATTAATTTTCTTCATCCCCTGCAAGATATAAGAGGAGCTGGCTATAATGCATTTCAGTCTAAAATTGCTGTTGGATCGGGCCAGTTTTTTGGCAAAGGAATCGGCTTTGGAACACAAAGCCGGTTAGAATTTTTACCAGAACATCAAACAGATTTTATTTTTGCTGCATTTGCTGAAGAATGGGGATTTATGGGGGTGCTGTTTATTTTGATCTTTTACGGAAGCATTATTTGGAGAATTTTAGCCAATGCATTTTTGGGGCAAAGTAATTTTGAATCTCTTTTTGGCATCGGCTTAGCAATTTTTTTAGTGGCGCATTTTGTTATTCATACAGGAATGAATATAGGCATTCTTCCCATAACAGGCA
Organism: Patescibacteria group bacterium; assembly: GCA_040752125.1. GTDB lineage: Bacteria > Patescibacteriota > Minisyncoccia > UBA9983 > UBA9983 > JBFMFK01. The sequence goes on from JBFMFK010000001.1 coordinate 24,510, forward strand.
TCGGCTTGCCATTTATGAGTTACGGAGGTTCAAATTTGATTACAGTTTTTGCAGGGTTGGGTATTTTGATGGGAATGCGTCGTTATGCTCTTCAGGTTAATCGTGAGGATGCTAAAATAGAATTCTTGGGCCCGAAATAAAATTTGAATTTTTGATACTTATTCTCTAAGATGAAAGAATGCAGGATAAAGAAATAGAAAGGTTAATAAGACTTGAGGAAAAACGAAAGAAAAAGGTTATCAATTTAATTGCCTCTGAAAATTACATATCTCACGATGTTTCGAAGGCATTGGGATCGGTTTTTGTCAATAAATATGCCGAGGGATATCCAAGTAGAAGATATTACGGCGGCAATGAGGTAGTGGATAAGATAGAAAGATTATGTCAAAAAAGAGCATTGAAATTATTTAATTTATCTCCAAACAAGTGGCATGTTAATGTCCAGCCATACTCTGGTTCGCCGGCCAATTTGGCAGTTTATTGCGCTTTAGTTCCGCAAGGAGGGAAGATAATGGGAATGTCTTTGGAAAACGGCGGGCATCTCACTCACGGGCAAAAGGTTTCTTTGACAGGGAAAATTTGGAAGCAGGTGCCCTATGGAGTAGACCGAAAAACAGAAACAATAAATTATGATGAGGTTTTAAAAATTGCAAAAAAAGAAAAACCGGCCTTGATAATTGCCGGTGCCACAGCTTATTCGCGAAAAATAGATTTCAAAAAATTCCGGGAAATTGCAGACGCCGTTGATGCATATTTTATGGTTGATATGAGCCACATTGCCGGATTGGTGGCAGGAGGCGTGCACCCATCGCCATTTCCTTACGCAGATGTTGTTACAACCACAACACATAAAACATTACGTGGACCAAGAGCAGCGCTGATTTTTTCCCGCCGTGGCGGTAAAACCGCCAAGCGGCGGCTTCACAGTCAGAGTATTACCGAAGCAGTTAACAAAATCGTGTCCACTTGGACACTTAGTGTCCAAGAAGCGATTGATCGAGCAGTTTTTCCCGGCCTTCAAGGCGGACCGCACATGAATCAAATTGCAGCTGCGGCAGTTTGCCTTAAAGAGGCGATGCAGTCAAATTTTAAAAAATATATCAGGCAGTTGGTAAGAAATGCCAAAGTTTTAGCAAATGAATTAAAGAAAAAAGGATGGCGGATTATTTCCGATGGAACAGATACGCACCTGTTCTTGGTTGATACATTTTCTCGAGGAATCAGCGGCAAGGAGGCAACTGAAAGATTAGAAAAGGCGGGAATCATCGTAAATAAAAACACCATTCCTTTTGACAAAAGAAAACCCATGGATCCATCTGGCATCCGCATTGGCACTCCGGCAGTGACTACCCAGGGCATGAAGGAGAAAGAAATGAAGTTGATTGCTGGACGTATTGACTCAATTCTAAGATTACGATAGAACTTTGATAGAAAAAAATTTAATAAACAAGGTAAAATATGATTATTGATGGGAAAAAGATAGCGGAGGAAATAAAAGATTCTCTTAAAAAAGAAATAGACGCCAGTAAGAAAAAATTGAAACTGGCGATTGTACAAGTGGGAGAGAATGAGGTTTCTAAAAAATTTATTGAACAAAAACAGAAATTTGCCGAAGAAATCGGAGTAAAAACAAAAATTTATAATTTGCCGGTTGATATTTCTACTAACAAACTCCGTAAAAAAATGGCGGGGATTAATAAACTCAATGACGGAGTTATAATCCAACTCCCATTGCCTGAACAAGTTAATACTCAATATATTTTAAACAGCATTCCCGCCCAAAAAGACGTAGATGTTTTATCAGAAAACAGAAGCAAATGCCTGACACCGGTTGTCGGAGCAATAAAAGAAATTTTTGAAAGAAACAAAATTGATGTAAGAGGAAAAGATATTGTAGTAATAGGCAGAGGAATTTTAGTCGGCAGACCGGCGGCAATCTGGCTTATCAGTCAAAGCGCCACAGTTTCTGTTTTAACCAGCCAGACAAAAAACCCGGAATTTTATACCAGAAATGCGGATATAATAATTTCTGGGGTCGGCAAGCCGAATCTTATAACTCCGGATATGGTAAAAGATGGAGTTATAATACTTGATGCTGGAACACCCGGTGATGTTGATCCCGCTGTGGCAGGGAAGGCGTCTATTTTTACTCCAGTTCCCGGCGGAATTGGTCCTCTCACCGTAGCGATGATTTTTAAAAATCTCTTAGAGTTGCAAAAACATCAAAAAAGTCTATAATCAAAGACATGCTGAAATACAGAATTATTGCACTTTTATTGTTAATAGCCGGGACTGCAATCGGCTATTTTGATGTTTTGCACATCTTTCATAAAGATTCTATTTTTTCTTTACCCTTCAAGCTTGGCTTAGATTTGAAAGGTGGTGCACATCTGGTTTATCATGCTGATTTATCCAACATAAAATCAAGCGAGACATCAGCGGCAATGAATGGTTTGCGCGACGTCATAGAAAGAAGAATAAATTTATTCGGCGTTGCCGAGCCAGTGGTACAGATTGAACAAAAGGGCATTTTAAAAACTACTGAGAATCGCGAACAGCGGCTAATTGTGGAATTGCCTGGTGTAACTGATGTTAATCAGGCGATAAAGATGATCGGCGAAACTCCGTTTTTGGAATTTAGATTGGAAAATTCAAATGTTGGGATAAAAGAAGATACAAAACTCAATGATGCATTTTTGGCCACACCCTTAACAGGACGTTTCCTTCAAAGAGCCTTTTTGGAATTTGATCAAACTACAATGCAACCCTACGTTTCTCTAACGTTTAATGACGAGGGAGCGAGAATCTTTGCACAGATTACCAAAGATAACATTGGGAAGAGACTTGCCATCTTTTTAGATGGTGCACCCATTAGTATTCCTGTGATTCGTGAAGAAATCCCAAACGGGAAAGCTCAAATCACCGGTCAATTTACTGCTCAGGAGGCAAAGTTATTAGTCCAGCGTCTAAATTCCGGCGCCTTGCCAGTGCCAATAACATTGATTTCTCAACAAAGCATAGGGCCAACTCTTGGAGAAAGGGTTTTAAATAAGGGTATAATGGCTGGAATTTATGGCGTAATTTTAGTGGCATTATTTTTAATCTTTTGGTATCGCCTGCCGGGGTTAATCTCTGTTTTGGCTTTGATAATTTATACTGCGATTATTTTAGCTCTGTTTAAGATAATTCCTGTAACATTGACTGCCGCGGGTATTGCTGGTTTTATTCTCTCTGTGGGTATGGCAGTTGATGCTAATATCCTTATTTTTGAACGAATGAAAGAAGAAAGACGAGCAGGTAAAAATTTGAATACTGCTATTACTGAAGGGTTTTCCCGCGCCTGGCTTTCTATACGCGACTCTAATGTTTCCAGTATTATCAGTGCAATTATTTTATATTGGATGGGGACAAGTATGGTTAAAGGTTTTGCCTTAACTCTTGGAACCGGAGTAATAATAAGTATGTTTTCTGCAATTTTTGTCAGCCGTTCATTCCTTTTGGCATTAGGGATAAAAGGTGAAAATAAGTTTTCAGGGTTTTTATTCAATACAGGGTTGATCAATAAATAATATGTTTATTGTAAGAAATAGAAAAATTTGGTATATCCTTTCAGGAATACTTGTAATAATAAGCTTATTCTCTGTTTTTTATTTCGGCCTTAAATTAAGCATTGATTTTACAGGAGGATCTTTATTGGAAGTTGAATATCAAACCAGCAGACCTCAGATATATGATTTGCAGAATGCAACAAACAAATTAAATCTTGGTAATATTTCTTTTCAACCAACAGGAGAGAAAGGATTACTATTACGTTTAAGAACTTTGACAGAAGACGAACATCAAAATTTATTAAATGCCCTGGGTATAAATAATCAATATAAACTTAATGAAATTCGCTTTGATTCTATTGGACCAGTAATCGGTTCTGAATTGCAAAGAAAATCTTTGATAGCCATCTCGCTAGTAGTCTTGATGATTATTCTTTATATTGCTTTCGCGTTCAGAAAAGTTTCCAAGCCTGTATCATCTTTTAAATATGGTCTGATGGCAGTAGTGGCTCTAGTTCATGATGTGACAGTGCCCACAGGAGTTTTTGCCATTCTGGGGAAATTTTTTAATGTGGAGATAGATATTCTTTTTATTACTGCACTGTTGACCATCCTTGGTTTTTCAGTTCATGATACGATTGTTGTTTTTGACCGAGTCAGGGAAAATTTGAAAAAAGGAATCGGCAAAGGTCCTACTTCGCTGAAATTGAGTCAAAGCGGGTTTGAGGAAACTGTTGGTTTGAGCGTTAATCAGACAATTGTCAGGTCAATCAATACTTCTCTGACTGTGCTTTTAGTGCTTTTGGCGATTTTCTTTTTTGGCGGAGAAACCACAAAATATTTTGCCTTGGCGCTTCTGATTGGCGTATTTTTGGGGACCTATTCTTCTATTTTCTTGGCCTCTCCTTTATTAGTGACGCTTTATAATTTTCAACAGAGAAAAAAGACAAAATAAAAATTTTCTGATATAATCTTATTTAGAAGGAGGCTTCAATGAAAAATCTTAAAAAGATAGATTGTCCGGGGATGCAATTCCGTATTTTTGTTCTTCAATTAGTGAATCATTTTTCTCCAATTTCCTTCCGTGATCTTTTGGAAAAGTTAAGCCACACATGGCCTTGTTCAGTTGGATATTTTGATCTAGCTGTTGCTATCATTGGAGAGATGAGTGCATGCTTTAATTTTTATAGGCAAGATGATCACTTGATGCTTCAGATTAATAAATTTGGCAAGGATATATTGGATAGTAGAATCCGATCATAAGATAGAGTGCGGGCCCAAAAACCCGCCTTTTTTATTTTTCCTTTTTTATTTTTATCTTCATTTGTCATTCGTCATTTTCCGCATATGCGTAAAACAGCAAACATAGAGAAATGGCGCTTTGCTTGACTTTGTTTTAAATAAATATAATATAAATAATATGCGCAAATTAAATCTGCAAAATGTTATTTGGAAAGAAGGCAAATATTATGTTGCACAATGTTTAAATGTTGATATTTCCAGTTTTGGAAAGACAAAAAAACAGGCAATAAAAAATCTTAAAGAAGCATTGGAATTATATTTTGAAGATATTAAATTTCCAAAAATAAGAAAAATAGAACGTCCCGTAGTGATGAATCAACGGTTCCAGCATGTCTAAATTATATTCTTCCAGACATATTATCAAAGTCCTTGCAAAACAGGGCTTTGTTTTTATTTCACAAAAAGGAAGTCATTTAAAATATCGTAAACATGGGATTGTTATTTTAACAGTTATTATTCCAGCGAATAAAAAAGAAATTCCTTACGGAACTTTTAGATCAATTTTACGTCAATCTCTCTTAAGAGAAGAAGATTTTAAATAAAAAACTTGCAAAATTTTGGTAAGGGTGGTAGGAATAAAGATAGAAGGAATCTTAAATAATTTTAAAAGGAGGCAAACAGCATGAACATTAAGGCGGGCCTAAAAACTCGCTTTTTTTGTTGGGTTTTTACCTCTTGACGTGGGTATTTACTTGGGTGTATAATGTAAGTGTAAACTGATTAAGCCCAGAAAGAGGTACAATATTCTAGAACTTTAAAAAATGAATACAGCATTCATGCGAGCAAATAATATTTTTTCTTTTGTTCCGTCCAAAATCTTTTTGAGAGTTTGATCCTGGCTCAGGATGAACGCTGGCGGCGTGGAGAAGGCATGCAAGTCGAACGAGTTAATTTTTGTAGCAATACAAAAATTGATTAGTGGCGAACGAGTCAGTAACACGTAGATACCTGCCCTAATCTCAGGGACAACTTCGAGAAATCGAGGCTAATACCTGATGGGCCCCGTTTATGCGGGGTAAGGGCGAAAGCTGGATGAGGATGGGTCTGCGGGCTATCAGCTAGTTGGTGGGGTAATGGCCTACCAAGGCTATGACGGCTAGGGGGAGTGAGAGCTTGGTCCCCGACGATGGCACTGTGACACGGGCCATACACCTACGGGTGGCAGCAGTCGAGAGTCTTCCACAATGGGCGCAAGCCTGATGGAGCGACGCCGCGTGCAGGAAGAAGCTCTTCGGAGTGTAAACTGCTTTTCTTTGGGAGAAACCCCGCACTAATTTTGCGCGAGAATTATTTCCGCGCAAAATTAGTGCGGGGTGATAGTACCGAAGGAATAAGGGGTTGCTAAACTCGTGCCAGCAGCAGCGGTAAAACGAGTACCCCAAGCGTTATCCGGAATTACTGGGCGTAAAGCGTGTGTAGGGAGTCATATTAGTCTTGCTTTAAAAATCTCTGCTCAACGGAGAAGATGGGCAGGAAACGGTATGACTAAGAGGATACGGGAGGTCTGTGGAACTCACGGTGTAGGGGTGAAATCCGTTGATATCGTGGGGAACACCAAAGGCGAAGGCAACAGACTGATGTATTCCTGACCCTGAGACACGAAAGCGTGGGTATGGAAAAGGATTAGATACCCTTGTACTCCACGCCCTAAACTATGTTCACTAGCTATCTGAAGTATCGACCCTTTGGGTGGCGAAGCAAACTGCGTTAAGTGAACCGCCTGGGGAGTACGGCCGCAAGGCTAAAACTCAAAGGAATAGACGGGGGCTCGCACAAGCGGTGGATCATGTGGTTTAATTCGACGGTAAACGAAGAACCTTACCCGGATTAGAAACTCTAGTGAACTCTGATGGAAACATTAGAGGTCTTACAAGGACACTAGGGCAGGTGATGCATGGCTGTCGTCAGTTCGTGGTTTGAATTGTTCCCTTAAGTGGGGCAACGAACGCAACCCTTGTCGTCTGTTACAAGTGTCAGACGAGACCGCCCCCACACTTATTTTGGAGCGCAGACCCCATTGTTTCTTTTTAATAAAGAAAGTGATGGAGTTGCTCAGTAAATGAGTAAGTTCAAGAATAAGTGTGGGGGAGGAAGGAGAGGATGACGCCAAGTCAGCATGTCCCTCTGATATCCGGGGCTACACACATGATACAATGGCCGGTACAAAGGGCAGCCAAGCCGAAAGGTGAAGCCAATCCCATCAAAGCCGGCCCTAGTTCAGATTGAGGTCTGCAACTCGACCTCATGAAGTCGGAATCGCTAGTAATCGCAGGTCAGCTATACTGCGGTGAATACGTTCTCGAGCCTTGTACTCAGAATGAAAGGCGCTAGGCAGCATCATTTACTAAGAAGTTAAAATCTTCTTATTGCGAAAGCAATATAGCCGAAGAACAGGTCCTCAGGAGTAATCCGTGGACTGAAGGGTTCGACATGGCAAAAGGCAGCTCTTTTTGCGGAATGTCTTAGCCGATCCTTGCGGTGAGTCAAGGAGAAGGTTAATTTTTAATGACATAAGAGATGCCGGGAACAGAAAATGATGTGACCCTGGGAGACCCTGCTTTTTATAGGTATTTTAAAAGTAGGGAGTCAGCTGCGTCATAGTACCATGCGTCAAGTCATTATGTTATAATGATTATGTATGGGAAGGACAAAACCAAATGAATAAAAAAACCATTGGGCTCGCATAGCGCGGGAAATCCGCTTACTATGTGGGAACTCGAAATCAGCCTATGATTATCGAAATCCGCCCGTCAAGTCAAGGAAGCTGGGAGTACCCGAAACTCCTTGCCTCGGCAAGGAACTAAGGTAAATTCAGTGACAGGGACTAAGTCGTAACAAGGCACGGCTAGGGGAACCTGGTCGTGGATTAATTCCAATTAGTTTTCCCGAATTTCGGGATTACAGGTCGGTCAGAGAATATTTTTCCCGGACGGAACAAAAGAAAGTATAGTATGCCAAGAATCGCTGGATTTTCCAGCGATTTTTTGGTATATTTAGGCATATTAAGAGAGAATTTGCGCATGTAGTTCAGTGGTAGAACGCTGTCCTGATAAGACAGAGGCCGATGGTCCGATTCCATCCATGCGCACCAGAATTAAACTTTCAGGAATTTTGCCGATTGATTCGGCCGCGCGAAGCGCGGAAAGGTATGGAAACACTGGCTCGCCGCGCACGGCGCGGCTCGCCAAGCGCAGGTTCGAGCCAAAGATTTC
>JBFMFK010000010.1:0-18935 GCA_040752125.1 Patescibacteria group bacterium
TCCACGATTACAACCACACCAGAATACACACCACATTAAAAATGCCTCCGGCGGAATTCAGCCAGAGGCAGTTGCAAAGGTCGAGTTTGCTCTTAGATAAGGTGTCCTAAAAAATGGGTACCTTGCAAAAAGGTATTGTGGATTTTATTAAAAATTTTGATTTTGAGAAACTATCTAAAATTAAAAAATACTCTGATACAGAAAACAAAATTCTTTCAGAAGAATACAAAAAATTCTTGGAAATGGATGCCAGCGATATTGTAAAAAACTTTGCTTGATTTTCTTAATATGGTATACTGCAAAATATAAGCTAAACCATATTAAGCCAATTTATGAAATATCTTGACCAAAAAATAGCCAAGCGGCTGGAGGAAAAGTTGAAAAAGCTGAATACTATGCGGCCATTGCCAAAATCGGCCGTCAAAAAATTGCAAGACCAGATGCGGATTGAAATGACTTACAACTCCAACGCGATTGAAGGAAACAGCCTGACACTCAAAGAAACCTTTTTGGTTATAAACGAAGGAATAACCGTTAAAGGAAAACCGCTAAAAGATCATCTAGAAGCCAAAGACCATCATGCCGCCTTGCAATATTTATACGAGCTAGTGGAAAAAGGCAAACGGCACACAATTTCCGAACGACTAATCCGGACTCTGCACCAGCTTATTATGCAGGAAACCGACAAAGAATGGGCTGGTGTTTACCGCAATTCCAATGTTATTATCGGCGGCGCAGACCATACTCCGCCGGACGCCTTGGAAGTGCCGCAAAAAATGCGGGAACTTGTCGATTGGATCAAGAGAAACAAAAACAAACTGCATATCGTTGAAATATCTTCCTTATTGCATCACAAACTTGTGCATATTCATCCATTTTTTGATGGCAATGGCCGAACCTCCCGCATTATAATGAACCTGTTTCTTATGCAAAGCGGTTTTCCTTTGGTTATTATCCTAAAAAACGATCGCAAAAAATATTATAATGTTTTAAGTCAGGCGGATAAAGGAAATTATAAACCGTTAGTACGTTTCATTGCTCAAGCAATAGAGCGCTCGCTTGATTTATATTTCAAAGTGCTTACGCCAGCGACAGAAAAACGAGAAAAATATTCAACATTATCCGAACTGGCAAGGCAAACACCGTACTCTGCAAAATATCTAAATTTATTAGCAAGACAGGGAAAGTTGGAAGCGCACAAAGAAGGAAGAAATTGGCTCGCTTCAAAAGAAGCGATAAATAGGTATATTAAAAGCAGAGAAAGAAAACGAAAGGTCAAAAAATAGAGATTCTGTGAACTATATTTTCTGTATTCGCTCGGAAATAAGAATAAATTTTTATTTCACTCGCTCACTTGAAAATATCTTTTTACTAATTTATTAAATTTTTTTCCTCGGTCAAATTCATTTTTGAATTTTTCAAAACTGGCGCTGGCCGGAGAAAAAAGAATAATAGCAGATTTTCTTTTCTCTTTTGCAATATCTATAATAATCTCTTTTAAATTGCTGAAAATTTTTAATTCTTCTTCTTTTAACTCGCGAATGAGTTTTTGGGTCGCACTGCCTTCCAATAAATAGAGATTTTCTGGCTTGATATATTTTTTAATCTTATCAGCCAGCGCCTTAAATTCAAGCTTTTTATCAGTCCCGCCAATTATGAGAATAAGTCTCTTTTTGTATTTTTTAAATTTCTCCAAAGCCGCTAGAGTGGCATCGGGACTGGTAGCTGCTGTATCATTAATAATAATTAAATTTTTCTTCCGCAAAATAATTTCCTGACGAAAAGGAACTGGAGGCAATGTTTTGATTTTCTTTACCAAGTTTTTCCAATCTCTGGCGAATAAATAAGCAGCCAGCAAAGCGGCTAAAAGATTGGCTTTTTGAAAATCTGCCCAATCTGAAATTGCACGTTTATCAGCGATAGCAGATATATGTGCATTTTCTTGAAAATAAATTCTTGAGCCAGTAATAAATAAACCATTTTTGCCTCTTAGCAGTTTTTTAAGAGAAAAATAATAGACCTTACTTTTGGGTTTTTTCTTTAAAAACCTTGAAGTATATTTATTGTCGGCATTTAAAATCAAGAAATCATCCTTGGTCTGATTTAAGAAAATTTTGGCCTTTTGATTTAAATAATTCTTAAAATTACCGTAACGGTTTAAGTGGTCATTATAGAGATTAGTAATAATAGCCACTTTCGGCGGCTGAAGCTCTTTTTTCATAAATTCTAATTGAAAAGAGGAAAGTTCCAGAACAAACAATTTTGCTTTTTTATTGGCTATTTTCAACAACCCTTTTTCTGGTATATTCCCCCCTAAAAAAGAATTAGGCAAAAAATGATTGATCCAGTGAGCAACCGTTGTTTTGCCGCGCGTGCCGGTAACAGCGATATATTCTGTTTTTTTATCCTTGAGAAATAAGCTTAAATCATTCTCAATCAGCTTTTTGTATTTTTTAGCCAATTTTACCCAAGGACTAGAAATACTGACAGCAGGATTAAAAACAATGATATCATTGTTTTTAAAGTCTATTGCTCTATGTTTTCCTAAAATAAATTTTATTCTTTTGTCTCTTAATTTTTTAAGCGATTCTCTTAAATCTTTCCTGTTTTTTAAATCAGTGATTATCAATTTAGCTCCCTTCTTTAAAAGAAAATCGGCGATGGCCAAACTACCACCCAATATCCCTAAGCCAACGAGGAGTACTTTCCTCTTCTTTAAATTCATGAAGTTAGAGGATAAAGACCTGTGCAAATTATGGCTGACAGGCACAACATGCACTCAGAGTAGTCGCTTTTGTATCTTTGCAATAGCCTTTTGTTCCCAAACTTTGCCTTTGACAATATTCTGTGCAACTTGCGACTCTCAAGGTAAGAGATTCTTGAGAATTCATACAAAGTCCACAACTCCAACCCGAGGCTTTGATAGAGCATATCTTCGTTCCAGAACTATTTGCAACGGTTAGGCTGCACATACCATTATCAGCTTCAGGATCAACTTGATAAAGCCCTATGACTTCTAATCTACCTTTTCCAGTAGTAAGCGTACCTGAACCAACTGTTCCCCGTAAATTACTTGAGCAAGTATAAGGAATCTGATTATCACTGTCACCGTCAGCAGCCCAATCAAATCCCACAGTACCTCCAACTGCAGCACCGGGAATCGTATTGATTGTGCAGTCTGGAAGAGCTTGAGAGGCAGCAGTTGTTAAAGAGGCTGTATTTTGACAGAGTTGGGCGCCAGCATCGCTGTACCCAGTAACAGTGATGGTAATGGTATTAGAAGACTGATTTATAACCGCCTTGACTCCTTTATTAAGATTGCTTGTCAGAGGATCTGCAGTAAACTGATTATTGTTTACTATGTAACACTGGATATTTCCTGAACGTAATCCTGAATCACACGTAGAGGCATCTGTAGTCTGATTTGCTGTTATTTGTTGTGTTGCTCTAGATGAGTAAAGAGAACCTGCTTTTTTACCATAAGCGACAAAAGTAAAATTATTGGCTGAACACGTAGCTGTTCCTGTTAAGACTGGCGTTGAAAGAGCAGTCATTGTTAAGTAGTTATTGCAGAGATCTGGATGGGGCAGATAATTACTAAGCTGATTCTGACCTCTTACATAGATCGTATTATTCCCAATGTTAGGATGATCTATATAACCAGAAATCATTGTATCCAGAGACTTATTATCGCAGAATGTTACCCAATTATTTTCATCTTTATTACATACATCACTAGAAAGACTTAGTTGATATTTTTCGCGGTCTAGATTTTTAGAAAGATCTTTTATACCGCTGGCTGTAAAACTATGACCTCCGCCTGAACAAGACACGGTTCCTGCTAAAATTCCTGTTCCTGGCAATGGACTAGGAGAAGGACTAGGTGATGGAGAAGGACTAGGTGATGGAAGAGGCGATGGAGAGCTTTGTATTATATTTTTTAAATAATTAAAATATTGCGCTAAAATCTGTTGATACTGCTGATATAATTGATACCGTTCTTGCAATACTGTCGGTGCTTGAGCTTGAGAGCATCCATAAAGAGAATTTAATTTTTGTCTGGTTAAGGTACCTACAAAACCAGTGCCACCGGGAAGACCAAGAGGTGCAAGAATGTCACTTCTATACTTTTCTTGAAATCTCATAACAGCGATTCGTGTAGAATCACCAAATATTCCATCGTAAAAATAAGTGTTTAATTCATCTCCACTAATGAAAAATCCTTCTTTAACAAGCAAGATCTTTTGGAGGGCACCCACATCAGCTCCTCGATCACCGTGCTGCAAATCAGCATTAAAATCATAGCACCAGGTATCAGGGCTGGCTTGTTGACTTACGTTTTGAATCCCCACTAATTGAGATAGGAGGTCATTAACTTGTTTCAAAAGAGTATTCATCTGTTCTTGAATCTTTGCTTGCATCTCTCCGACTGTCTGGGCGGCAACAAGATTTGCAGAAACAAAAAGACCTAAAAAAAGAGTGATAAATAAAAATTTTTTAAACTTGTTCATATGTTTTTTATTTTATCACGGATAATATTAGCTTAAAATAAAAGTGTGGATAACTATGATATGTTCTAGTTTTCATGAAAGTATTTTTCCAAAAACTTTCTCGCGCATATCTTTGGCGATTAAATCCCAGTCATAATTTCTGTTAACCATTTCTTGAGCGTTTTTAATGATCTTTCTGCGTAATTCTTCGTTCTCTAGATATATCTTTACTTTTTCAGCAATGCTCTTTGGGTTACGCACTTCGCAAAACAAACCAGTTTCCCTGTCTTTAAGAAAATCCGGGATTCCTCCTACGGGCGTGGCAATAACTGGAATTCCAGCTGCCATTGCCTCAATAAAAGAATTACCCATACCCTCTGAAAGTGAAGGACGGATAAAGACGTCAGCAGCGTGAAGATATTTAATCATTTCTTCATGGGGAAGATAGCCGAAGAATTTTACTCTGTTTTGTAATTTGAGGTTTGAGATTTGAGATTTGAGATTTGAATTTTCTTCGCCGTCGCCGATAATCCAAAATTTTATATTTTCCGGCAAATACTGAAGCGCCTTAATTACATCATCAACAGCGTTCTTTTTTACCAACCTTGAGGTAGTAATTAAAATTTTCTCTTCTTTATTTTTGAGATCTGAGACCCGTCTTGCCGTCGGGCAGGTTTGAGATTTGAATTTTTCTATATCTACTCCATTCGGTATCACTTTTATCGGCACTCTGGCTCCATATTTTTTAGCAAAATCAGCCAAGTAATTGCTGATAGTTTGAATATAATCCGCTTTGGAAAAAATTTTTTTCCAAAGCGGATAAAAAATGCCCACTCTCTTCAAAATATGCTCTTCAGAATCCCCTTCCTGTAAAGTCAAAAGAAACGGAATCTCGGGATTAAAAAATTTAAAAAACAAAGCAGCGAATCCAGAATAAGAAGCCATAATAGACCAAATAGCATCAAAATGGCATTCTTTTTGCAGTTTTTTGGCTTTTAAATATCCCAAAAACGGAAAAAGCAATTTTCCTGATTTTGCTCTATAGACATTAACATTGCCTATTTTTTCAAACTTTGGCCAACTTTTATTAAAACGCAAAGTTATCATATCAAAATGGATATCGCTAATTCTGTCAGTAATTTCTTTAATCGCCACTTCTGCCCCACCTACAAGCGGATAATAGGCAATTGAAAAAATTAATATTTTTTTCATTGATGTCAAGTTGACGATATAAATTTTTTGATATATGTCTTAAGATCATTCCTTGGTTCCCACCCTAGAGCTTCAATTTTTTTAGTATCAATGTCAGAATCCATTCGGTTCCCCTTCCTTTCCGGAAGCATAACAATTTTGCTTCCGAACATACGCGCCACATCAAGAATTGAATATTTTACATTACAACCTATGCCAAAATCATCACCTTCGCCATCATTGCCAACAAGTATCAATCCAGAGACAATATCATCAACATGTGTGAAATTGCGAGTTTGAGTACCCGGAGAAACAACCGTCAATGGCTTCTTTTGGCGATAAAGTTCTTTAAAAATTCCGATCACTGTGGCATAAGAGCCGGTGGAAATCTCGCGCGAGCCGTAGACATTGTAAAAATAAACTATGGCATACGGCAAATTAAACCATTTCCCGTAATTTCTCACGAGCTCAGTATTGCTTGCCTTTGTCCAAGCATAAGGACTTTGGTCACGACCTAAACCGCCATCGCCAAATTTTGTACTTGAACCAGCATAGACAATCTTAACATTGTGCTTCCTGCAAAATTCAAGCATAGCAAACGTACCGATTTTATTCAAATCCCATACAAGCTTAATATCATCAAAACTTTTTTCAACGCGCGAATATTCTCCTAAATGATAAATAAGATCAGGTTTCTCTGATATATGTTTTTCAATGTCTTTTGTGTGACCTTCACGATACTCTGCTCCGGGAATATGATTTTCTTTTAAGCCAGTGAAATAATTATCAAGAGAAATAATTTTATTTTTTTTATCCTTAACAAGTTGTTCAATGAGATTGGAGCCGATGAAACCGGCTCCGCCAGTAACCAGTATTGTTTTTGAGTTGTTTAATTTCATTATATGCGGTTTAATATATAATAAAATGACTAAAAAATCAAAGATTTTATATGTAATTACAAAATCAATTTGGGGAGGAGCACAAAAATATGTGTATGATCTAGCGACTGGATTACCCAAAGATAGATTTGAGGTTTTTGTGGCAGCTGGAGGAAGAGATAAATTGGCGCAAAAAATAACCGGGGCCAATATTCCCTATCTTGAAATAAGACATTTTCAAAGAGATATTAGTTTCTTTAAAGAAATTTTAGCTTATTTTGAAATCCTAAAAATTTTATTAAAAATCCGACCTGACATTGTCCATGTTAATAGTTCTAAAGCCGGCCTGCTTGCCGGTAGTGCATCCTTTGATTATAGATTTTTAACTTTTAACTTTAAACTTAAAACTATCTTTACTGCCCACGGCTGGGCCTTTCATGAAAGCCGTCCAAAATGGCAGATTTGGCTAATAAAATTATTGAGTAGAATAACCTGTTTTTATTACTCACGAATAATTTGTATCTCTGAATATGATTATCAATCAGCAATAAAAAATAAAATTTGTTCAAAGAGAAAACTTGTTATCATCCATAACGGCATCAAACCAGAAGAATACAGTTTTTTGGAAAGAACAGAAAAAAGATTCACTGTAGGCACTATTGGAGAAGATGTAAAAAACAAGGGGCATAAATATCTTTTGGATGCAACAAAAAATTTTCCCAACATAAACTGCAATATCATTAGCAATCTGTCTGATGCGGCAAAATATCTTAAAAATTTTGATATTTTTGTTTTACCATCTCTCAAAGAAGGTTTGCCTTATGTTTTACTGGAAGCAGGATTGGCAGAAATTCCCATTATTGCCACAAATGTCAGCGGGGTGCCAGAAATAATTGAAGACCCTTCGACAGGCTCAGGACAAGCCACTGGCCTTTTGATAAATCCAGCGAGTTCTGAGGAGATCACCAATGCAATTAAAAAATTAATTAATAATCCTGATTTGGGGAAAACTCTTGCCAAAAACTGCCGTCAAAAAATCCTCAAGGAATTTTCTTTTGAGAGAATGGTAAAAGAAACAATCGATGTCTATAACTTAAAAATTTAAACTATTAAACTACTTGCCTCCAGCAGAGCCCATAATTAAATCAATGAAACTCAAGAATGAAATCAGAATAAAAAATATAGAGATGGCCCCAAAGATTATCCCCGCCACAGCATAAGTCCACCCTTTTAATTGGTCAATATTTTTCTTTTAGAAGAGAAACCAAAAAACTTATTATTGCTTTTTTGCTAAGTTTTCTATTTATCATATTGATCTTTTTATAAAAATAAGACCTAATCCACCTACAGCTCCTAAAATCAAGATTAAAATCATCCAGTTTTTTGAACTGGAAACTTCTTTCGGTAATGTTTCTATAATGCCGGCAACTTGCTGATTTTCTTGATTATTATCGTTATCAGAATTGTCTTTATATTCTTCTGTCAAAACCGGTGGTTGTATATTTTGTTTTTCCTGCACTGGCTCTGAAATAATATTTTGATCTCCAAGAATTGGCATTGATTTTTTGAGAGTTATGATAAAGGAAGATGCGACAGAGCTGTTTGGATATAAAAGCTCAATTTTCTGATTATCTCCTGTCTTAATACCGGAAATAGATGATGATATCTGCAAATTAGAATCTCCTTTTATTAAAGTTGTTTCTGGGAATTTAAAAGTTTGATTATTGCATCGCAAAAACCAATTGGAGATATCTATGATATTATTGGAATCGTTTTTGAGGGTAATATAATTTTCATTTGCATCAATAATTTTTAAGCTGTTTGCTAGAAGTTTTAAGGTTATTCTGTCAGAGGCAGAGTATTTTCCTGAGCTTACATTGAGCACCACTATATAATCTCCGGGGTATTGAAAAATATGAAGCACATTTTTTCCTTCAGCCTTAGCTCCATCTCCAAATGTCCATAGATATCTTGCGTTCTCCAATGGTTCTTTATTTAAACCAAAGGCCCTGCCAGAAAATTTTATCTCTGCGCCAACAATGCCCGTCTGATCATTGCCTGCATTTGCAGAAATTTGCTCCTCTTCTACTGGAAACGCAGAGTTTTGATTTTCTTGGGTCTGACTTTGCTGATTTTGAGTTGACTGCTGAGATGTATTTTGTAATCCGGGTGTGGGATTACCAACCAGCCACTGACTGCCTACTTTCTGCACTGATTTTCCATCTCCATTGGCTCCCCAATCTGAACTATAGGTAATTGTATCCATATCAACCAAATCAGCATTTCTCATTGTCAAAGTTTCTCCTGTATTGCTTAAAGAAAACGAACTGTCAAAAAGTGTTCCTGAAAAATTCGGCCAATCAATTAAAAATTTATCTGCATTATCAGCTATGACTGCATAATCATTCGGCTGGAGGATTATTTCTCCTTTGCTCAAATTCAAAGCGTGATTAGTATCAGCTTCAAAAAATTTCCAGCCAGTTAAATCAATCGGAGTATTTCCATCATTAAAAATCTCAATCCATTCCCTATCTGTATCTGATCCTTCCAAGTCATACATTATTTCATTGATAATAACTGAGGCATGACTGAAAAATGGAATTAAGAATAAGAATAAAAATATTCTAGCTACTGACATACTGGCTACTTACTGCTCAAACTTAATTTTTTCTCCGGGGTTGATAATTCCTTTTTTAGCAGGGCTGTCATTTTTTGGTTTTGCCAACACTTCATTTAAAACCTCTCTTAATTCATCGATCTTGGGAGCCGGCCTTAGCTTTTTTTCTTCAAAGGTCTTATTCTCCAATTCATTAAGAGAGATTGTCTTTTGTGAATCAGATTTTAAGATAAACTGTCCTTCTTTTAACGAGGGTATCCTCCTTGTCTCCATTGCTCCTTTGCGGTGCGCTTTGCAGAAAACAGGTCTCTTGCCGTCTGGTTTAAATGGTACAAAAGTTTTTTTCCCGCAAACAGAACACATTGCTTCATAAATTTGATGTCTTATTTCTCCGGGATGAGGAATAGACCGTGAGGCGCCTGGAGGAACACCGTCAAAACTAGATTTTTCAACTGCTGCAGGCGCATGCCATTGGGCAATTTCTTCTTCTACCTCCTGACGTGCAGTGGCATATTTTTCTCTGGATAATTCAATAATTTTATCAGCATTAGATCTTTCAATTGTTCTTATGATAGGCGGAAGTGTATTGGCTGAGAAAGCTCTTGAGGCCACCCCGTCTATCATTAAACGGAGATAGATATTTGAAAAACCAAGATTGACCAAATCCTGCACAGAAAATTCTGGAGTATATTCTTTCTCAAGAAATTCAGCATCGGCAGCGCCTACTCTAAAGGTAATAAGAGTGCCAACATTGCCAAAAACAGCGTCTCTGACTTTTTCATCCATCTGGGCTATATACTGATGGGCCAATGTCAGATTCAAATGATATTTTCTTGCTTCAGACAATATATCTTTAAACGACTCTGTGGCAAAGTTTTGAAATTCATCTACATAAAGATAGAAATCAGGACGTTCATGTTCTGGTGCATCAACCCTACTCATTGCCGCAAGATAAATTTTTGTAATCAGCATGGCGCCGATCAGCCTTGAATTTTCTTCACCTATCCTACCTTTTGAAAGATTCATGATAAATATTTTTTTTTGATCCATCAAATCTCTAATGTCAAAAGCTGATTTTTCTTGCCCAATGATATTCCTAATTAATGGATTAGAGATAAATTGGCCGACTTTATTTTGGATTGCTGCACCGGCCTCCGTCATAAAACGGTCAGGATACTTTGCGAATTCATCAACCCAAAACGCTTTTACCACCGGATCGGTTATCTTTGAAACAACTTCCTCGCGGAATGCTTTATCAGAAAGCATTCTGTTTATACCCAAAAGAGTAGAGTCGGGATATTCAAGCAGGGCCAAGATGCAATTATTCAAGATGTACTCCATCCTTGGAGACCAAACATCCGGCCAGATCTTTTTAAAAACTCCTAAGAGCCCTGCGGCTACCAGATGACGTTGAGTAGGATCAACTTTCTCCATGACATTGAACGCAATAGGCCATTCTATATCATGAGGAGCGAAATAAAGCACATCATCAATGCGATGTTCTGGAATGAAATGGAGCATCTTTTCAGCGAATTCTCCGTGAGGGTCAACAATGCCGACACCCTCGTTATTTAAAATATCCTGCACAGCCATATTCTCCAGCAAGGTCGTCTTTCCCATTCCTGTCTTCCCGATGATGTACATATGTTTGGTACGGTCATGACGTTTGATGCCAAATCTTTTCTTTTCGTTCCTAAAGTTTGTTTCGGCAAAATAAACAATATTTTTTTCAATTTTCTCAAACATTTGCTTTAATTATACAATAAAATAATTTTATACAAAATTCTCCTATTCCTATTTCTCGCCAAGTGCGCCGCGAGTGTATTCATTTGCCGGATCCCACATTAGCCAACTAGTTAATCCTGCATCATAGACTGCCTGTTTTTCTTTGCGCACTGTTTCCGCGGTGTAATCCGCGCCTAAATCAAAATCTTGAAGCCATGGCCGTAGTTTGGAAGGAGTGGAACTGGCAATAATTAATCTTTGCGATGAACTTGCCAAAGCATGGCTAATAATTTCATACGGGTGAAGGGCGGGGTTTTTATAACCATCATAAGTTGGAGGATAATGCGAGGGATAAACCATCGGACAGATATAATCAAAATATGGAATCGTCTTTTCTAAAACTTGACCGATATTCAAATCATCTGTATTTGTGGTTACCATTCCGAATAAATCTGCGGAGATGGGTAGTCCGATATCTTTTAAATTTTCTGAAAGATATTTAAAAAAACTTTCCAAGGAGTCAGCCTTTGATACGCCCGGTTGGCAATGACTATATTTTATATTGTTCATATCGCCGTCAGAGGCAAAACGTATATAGTCAAAATTCAATTCATCAAACCCAACCCTTTCTGCTTCTTTGGCAATCTTGATAGTATAATCCCAAAATTCTCTGGCGCAAGGATCAATCCAGGTCAAACCTTTTTTATCTTTCCAGATGGCACCGGATTTTGTTTTTACAGCCAGATCAGGTCTTTGCTTCACAAAATAAGGGTCTTGAAAAACAGCTATGCGCGCAATGGCATAAATATTTTTTTTATGTAGAGTTGAAATAAAATCTCTGACATCGTCAATTCGCTTTTCTTCTGATCCAATTTTTTTTAAGTCAGGATCAGAAACTTCAAATGCTATCCTTCCTGTATAATCTTTAATATCTATAACTACTGCATTGAGTTCAGTTTTATCAATCAAATCAACGAGATTTTTTCTCCAATCGCGCGTAGCAGCTACCCAACTGGTCATATAAATTCCTCTAAGCGGCTCCGGTGTTTTCAAATGGATGATTTTTTCCTCAATTTTCGAGTTCGGTATCTCTGTTTTATTCATTGAAGCCACTAAAGAACTATTGTATTTAAAGGCAATTTTATCTCTAAAAATTAAATCGGTCCCCAAAAAAACAAAGAAAATACCTACAAATGGAATAATAATCAATAGTTTAGATTTTATTAATTTTCTATTGACCTTATTCATTTCAAGCAATTATACCACAATTATCTCCTCCTCTAAATCAACATTAAATTTTTTCTTGACTTCGTCTTTACAGATTTTTATCAAAGATAAAACATCTTCAGCAGTTGCTCCGCCAATATTGATGATAAAATTGGCGTGCTGTTCTGAAATCTGCGCCCCGCCGATTATCCTGCCCTTCAGCCCGCATCGCTCTATCAATGATCCGGCCGAGATATTTTTTTCTTTTAAATTTTTAAAAATGCTTCCGACTGAAGGAAAGGGAGGGATTCTGGTTTTTCTTTTATCAAGAATATCTTTGATTTCTTTTTTTAATTTTTCTTTGTCGCCTCTTTTTAACTTTAATCCTATTTCTAGAATGATTTCCGGCAAAGGTCGGACCTTATTTTCGTCAAGGTCGGACATTGGCAAAGGTTTAAATCTGCTTGTTCGGTATTCAAAATTACATTCTTTATTTGAATATTCTTTATCCAAAGTTTTAATTTTTTCCACGACTTCGGAGATACTATGACCATAAGCTCCGCAATTTCCTGCCACACAACCGCCAATAGTTCCCGGAATGCCGATTCCCCATTCTAAACCAGAAAGTCCGGCTTCGACAGAGTTCATAATCACTCGAATAAATGGCGTTCCAGCATCAACTTTAATAATTTTGAATTTTGGATTGTCGTTTTGAATTTTGAATTTTGAATTTTGAATTTTGATGACAACACCATTAAAACCTCGATCAGAAAAAAGTATATTACTTCCTCCTCCAAAAATAAAGTAGGGTAAGTTTTTATTTTTTGCAAAGTCAATTGCTTCAATAATTTCATCTTTATTTTTTGCAATAGCAAAATATCTGGCTGGCCCGCCGATTTTAAACGTAGAGTGACTTGCCAATATTTCATTTTTTTTTATTTCTATCACTGGATGGGCGCGTCCAGATTTGAACTGGAGACCTCTTCGATGTCAACGAAGCACTCTAACCAACTGAGCTACGCGCCCTTTAATCATGAATCTGCGGAAGGGGCGAGATTTGAACTCGCGAGAGGATTGCTCCCCTAGTTGCTCTCCAAGCAACCGCACTAGACCACTATGCGACCCTTCCATATTTTTAAATAATTCTTAAATATTCATTTCCCGCAATGCCTTTATTCTCTCTTCTATTGGTGGATGTGTCATAAATAATTTGCTTAGTTTTCTGGCACCAAAGGGGTTTGCAATATAAAGATGCGCTGTAGCTTTGTTCAATCTTTTTATCGGTGTCTTGTATTGAGAGATTTTTTCCAAAGCTGAAGCAAGACCTTCAGGATATCTAGTCAAAAGAGCACCATCAGCATCTGCTAAAAATTCTCTTTTTCTGGAAATTGCTAACTGCATCAATGTGGCGGCAAGCGGCGCCAAAATAGCCAAGATGATTCCAATAATCATCAAGATTGCCTGTCCCTGGCCGCCCTCTCTGTTGTCTCTTCTGCCTCCAAAAAAAGAAAATCTTAAAAAGAAATCTGATAGAAGAACGACAAATCCTACAAGTACTACAACAATGGTGGAAATCAAAATATCGCGATTACCAATATGAGATAGCTCATGGCTAATCACTCCTTCTAATTCTGTTTTGTTTAATCTTTCTAAGAGGCCAGAGGTGACTGCAATTGCGGCATGTTCCTGATTCCTGCCAGTTGCAAACGCATTAGGAGCAGGATCACTGATGATATAAATCTTTGGCATCTTCAGTCCGGCGGTGATGCAGAGATTTTCTACAATCCTGTATAATTCCGGATTTTCCTGTTTTTCTATTGGCTTGGCGCCGGATATTTTGAGTACGATTTTATCAGAATACCAAAAACTCAAAAAATTCATAAAAAAACTGAAAAGAACAGCAAGATAAAGTATCGCTGGATTACTAAATGCTTGAGAAAAAAACCAGCCGAGGGCAATGATGAGTATTAAAAATAAACTCATCAAAATCCAAGTTTTTCTTATGTTTTTTTCTTGTTGAGTATAAAGAGACACAAAAATTAAAAAATTAAAAGTTTACTTTGACTGGTTCTTTGGCAGTTTCGCCCTCTTCCAGATCAAAAAATTCCATCTTTTTGAAGGCAAAGATTCCGGCAATGATATTTGATGGAAAAGAATCAATCTTGATGTTCAGATCTCGGACATTGCTGTTATAAAATCTTCTCGCTGCTTGGATTTTATTTTCTGTGTCAGAAAGTTCGTCCTGCAAGGCCTTAAAATTTTCCGCGGCACGAAGTTGAGGATAATTCTCCGCAACAGCAAACAGGGTTTTTAATGTTCCTGCTAGATCATTTTCCGCCCTCCCTCTCTCTTCAATCCCTTGCGCAGTCATCGCCCTAGACCTGGCCTCAGTCACCTTTTCAAAAAGCTGTCTTTCATGAGAGGCGTAGCCTTTTACAGTTTCTACAAGATTAGGAATCAAATCATATCTTCTTTTTAGCTGAACATCTATATCAGCCCAGGCTTCTTTTGATCGGGTTAAAAGACGAATAAAACCGTTATAAGCAAAAATAAACCAAAGTATAAGAACTCCTGTAATTCCTAAGATAATCCAAAGCGTTGTTGTCATATAAGTAAATTATAATAAAATAAAAGATATGGTCAAGAGAACTCCTGTTGTTTCCTTTCCTTATATTGGAAAATATACCTCCGTATTTAAAGATTTTTTGGAAAGTCTCGATATCAAAGTTATTTTACCGCCAAAAATTACTGATAAAACCATTAAAATTGGAACTAAATATTCCAGTGAGATGATGTGTTTCCCATATAAAGTAACTTTGGGAAATTTCATTGAACTTTTAGAAAATCATCCCGAGATTGATTATTTGATTATGTATGATTCTCAAGGCCGCTGCCGCTTCCGACATTATCATATTCTCCAGAAACAGATGCTAGAAAAACTTGGTTTTAAAAAAGCAAAAATGCTTGCCTTAAATTATAAGACTTTATTAAAATTACCAAAGACTATCAACCATAAATTAAATACTGTTCGGATTATTAAAAACTATTATGAACTTTATAAAAAGATAAAACAAATCTCAAAACATAAGGAGTTTTCAAAAAACAAACCAAATATTCTTATTATTGGTGAAATTTATACTTCTCTTGAACCCACGATTAATTATTTTATTGAGGAAAGATTAGAGAACTTAGGAGTCAACTTTATTAATAGTGTCGATCTGTTTTCTTTTCTTAAAGATAATATAAAATATTTAACTTTTGGTTATGGCGTAGGAAGTAAATATTATCTTCAAGCCAGGAGTTATTTTAATGGTCCCTTAGGTGGTCATGGCATTGAAAATATTGCTTCTTTGTTGGAATATCTTGATAAAGGCATTGATGGAGTAATTTGGCTCCGTCCGCTCTCTTGCATGCCCGAAACAACTGTGGATCCCATTATTAAAAACATCTCTCAAGAAAAAAATATTCCTCTCTTGACTTTTGATATTGACGAAAGTAATTTTGCCTTAAATATTGAGACGAGATTAGAAACTTTTATTGAGCAAGTTAAATTAGATTATGAAACGAAAAAATAAATATTATCTTGGCTGTGATATCGGCAGTACCACTGTAAAAGTCGCAGCCCTAGATCAAAAGGCCAATTTAATGAAATCTTCTTATGTGAAAAATAAAGGAATAATAGAAAGCATTCAAAGATCTTTTGAGGAACTTGGCTTAGAAAAAAATGCTCAAATCGCAGGATTGGGCATCACTGGTTCTGGAAGATATTTTGGCAATGTTTTACTTAAAGCTGATTTAGTGAAAACAGAAATTTTGGCTCATGCGAAAGCAGCCTTATATTTTTATCCTCAAGTAAAAACAATTTTTGAAATAGGCGGAGAAGATTGTAAAATGATTATCATTGATAAGGGAAGAATCAAAGATTTCCAAATGAATACAATCTGCGGGGGCGGTACCGGAGCGATGATTGAAAGTATTGCCAACCGGATGGGAATCCCCATAGAGAAAGTGGGAGAGATTGCCTTGAAAAGTAAAAATGAAATTAGCATTGCCGGCAAGTGCGGCATTTTTGCCCAATCTACTGTGGTCAGCAAGTTGAATTTGGGAGTCAATAAAGAAGATATTTTAATGGGAGTTTGCCGTGCCTTGATTAATAATTATTTTGCTATGCTGGCCAAAGGTAAAGTTCTAGAACCGCCATTTGTCTTTCAAGGAGCCACGGCCTTAAATCAGGCCCTGATCTCTTGTTTTGCAAAAGAAGTTTCCAGCGAGATCATTATTCCTGATTATCCTCATTTAATGGGGGCGATTGGCATGGCTCTATATTTAATAGAAAATAAACCCAAAGAAACAAAATTTTTAGGTCTAGAAAATATTAATAATAATTTTAGAACAACTAATATTAAATCAAATCGCTGTCCTAATCAATGCGAAGTGACTTATCTTTTTGAAGGAGAAAAATTTATTGGCAGTTTTGGCAATCGCTGTGAAGGATGTTCCAAACCTTAATAACCCATTTCCATTCCTCCACCAGGACTGACTGGTTTTTCTTTTGGTATCTCTGCCACGGCTACCTCTGTGGTAAGCAACATTGCTGCGGCTGAAGCAGCATTCTGTAAGGCGACTCTGGTCACCTTTACTGGATCAATAATTCCTACCTTAATCATATCAGAAACAAGCACATCAGCATTGGCATTATAACCCTTGTTTGAAGAATGATTTTCAAGTACGGCCTTTTTTATATCCGCCACAATCACTGGTCCTTCCTTTTTACCAGCATTGGCCACAATTTGCCTCATTGGTTCCTCAATAGCCTTCAGGAGAATATCAAAGCCCATCTCAAATTCTTTGGCAATATCTTTTGATGGAGATTGAATTTTTCCTGTCTTAAAATCTTCTTCAACCAATGCGCCCGCTTTTACCAAAGCTACTCCTCCTCCGGCAACAATCCCTTCTTCAATAGCAGATTTTGTGGCTGCCACCGCATCTTCAATCTTCATTTTTTTATATTTCATTTCTGTTTCTGTAGCTGCACCAACTCTGATCACAGCCACTCCTCCGGAAAGCTTTGCCAGTCTTTCCTGTAATTTTTCTTTATCAAATTCTGAGTCACTAGCTTTAATCTGGTTTTTGACTTGTTCAATTCTCTTTTCAATCTCTTCTTTCTTGCCTTTTCCACCAACAATCGTGGTTTCTTCTTTGCCAGCAATTATTCTTCTTGCCCTACCCAGCATATCAAGCTCGGTATTTTCAAGCTTGATGCCTATTTCTTCAGAGACAAGTTTTCCGCCAGTGATAATGGCAATATCCTGAAGCATTTCCTTTCTTCGGTCGCCATAACCCGGCGCCTTTACAGCTAAAGTATTAAAAGTTCCCCGGAGCTTGTTTACTACCAAGGTGGCCAAAGCATCGCCATCTACATCTTCGGCAATAATAACAACCTCTTTTGTTCCTGCCTTGGCCAATTTTTCTAAAAGCGGGAGAATGTCGTTAATTGAGGAAATTTTCTTATCAGTGATTAATATCATCGGATCATCATAAACCGCTTCCATTCTTTCTGAATCAGTAATCATATAGGCCGAAACATAACCTTTATCAAACTGCAAACCTTTAACAACTTCGCTTTCAATGCCCAAAGACTGCGATTCTTCAACAGTAACCACGCCGTCTTTGCCAACCTTATCAATGGCATCGGCAATAATTTTCCCGAATTCTTCTGACTCTGCGGAAATTGTAGCCACCTGGGCAACCTCCTCTTTGCTCTTAATTTTTTTAGACATCTTTTTTAAAGATTTCACTATTTCATCAACTGCCTTTTCTATGCCGATTCTAATGCCTAAAGGATTGACTCCAAAAGTTGTTGCCCTAAGCCCCCTATTAAAGATTGACTGCGCCAAGACGACAGCTGTTGTTGTTCCATCTCCGACTAAATCGTTTGTTTTGGAAGCAACCTCTTTCATAATCTCAGCGCCCATGTTCTCAATTTTATCTTCAAGTTCAATTTCTTTGGCAATATTAACGCCGTCATTAGTAATGGTAGGTGCGCCAAAGCCTTTTTCCAAAACCACGTTCCTTCCCTTGGGCCCGAGTGTAATCTTGACTGTGTCAGCCAAAATATCAACACCCCTCTTCAGCATTTCTTTGGCTTTTTCATCAAAAAGAATTCTTTTAGCCATAGTGAATTTATTGAATTATTCAATAATCGCCAGAATATTATCTTCGCTGATAATGTAATATTTTTTATCTCCGACTTTTATTTCATCTGGGCTGTATTTAGAAAAAATAACTGTCTGCCCTTTTTTCACAGAAATTGGGGTAAGCTTGCCATTTTCGTCTCTTTTCCCTGGTCCGACTTCAATTACCTTACCCTGATCCGGTTTTTCTTTATCTACGGTATCAGGGATAATGATACCTGATTTGGTTTTGCTTCCCTCTTCTTTTCCAGACAGCGGTTCTATTAAAATATTGTTATGCAATGGTTTTACTTTTGTCATACAAGTATTATAATAAAAATCAGAAAAACTTTGTCAAGAAAGAAAGGAGGAGGTATTTATGGAAGAAAAAAATGAAGAAGGAGAGGAAAGAAGAGAAAGAATAATAACCTATGAAGATTATGATGATACCTGCCCGGATTGCGGCCGCGATAAAGATGAATGTATTTGTAATGATAAGGAATAATCAAAGCCCCGGTCCTGCACCGGGGTGCATAAGGCCACATACATATTGCACTCTTTAGGAAAGCAATAGTTGTGGCCTTTTATCATCATATTCATTGCGTATATACCGGCGTCAGGGGCTTTGTGAAGCTATATGAAGATGCCCTACGAT
>JBFMFK010000011.1:0-19149 GCA_040752125.1 Patescibacteria group bacterium
CTTATCTGGTACAACACAAAAAGAGTCCATCATGCTTTCCAAAACAAATTGTCTCCGCTACAATTTATGTTATCTTTACCAATTAACCAACTGCCCGAAAAGTGCAAAATTGGGTGGCCTCATACACTAGATTGACTTTTGTACCTGCTTATATTAAGAATATAAGCAGGTTTTTGATTTTTAACAAACAAGGAGGCGATAAGAAGAGATGCGTAAAAAAATAGGCGAAGAAGAAAGAAGAGTAGAGACATTCCTTAATCACGATATTGATGAAATAACAAGTTTGACTGGCTTTACCAAACATCAGATAGAAATTCTCCTTAAGAGTTTATCTATCAAACTAAACGAGAAAGAACTGAGAGAAAAAATTTTCCAGAAGATATTTAAAATCCAACCGTGGAGGAGAGTAAACAAAAGAGACACTCGATATTTAACAAAGCTGCTGAAAAGTTTCTCTTTGGAAGAATTAAGAACTATATTCAGTGCTCTTTTCCAAAAGAAAGATGTGATACTTGAAGTCAGTAAATCATTAAGAAGCCTAAAAGAGACGCTGGAGATTCTTACAGCTGAGGGTATGAATGAGTTGATGAGATTCTATTTGAAAAAACAATTTGTCAGAATGATTGTAAACAAGTAATTTAAGAATAAAAATGCTGTATTCCCTACAATACGAGTAAAACTAAAAATTCCAAAGAAAAACAAAATAAGAAAGAGCGACAAGGCCCTCATTGGTGAATATAAGAAAAAAGAGGTAGAAATATGGATTTTTAATAAATCTTCCAAAAAAGAAGTTGAATTTGATATCGTCCCTAAAAATTTTATTGAATTTTATGGGAGATTGTTTTCTTTAAAGATTAAGAATGAAGAATTTACACGTTTATTTGTAAAGCAAACGAAAAGAGGTTTCTATTTGAATTATTTTCGGAAAAACCAAATATTAAAGGACTATATAGAAAGAGCCAATGTTGATACTTTGCCTATGTTTTCTGTTCGGAAAATTGTTGGCCCGCATAGATTTTTCTATCTTTTTAGTCATAAAAGGAAAAGATTTGAAATAACTTTCAAAAATTGTGCTTTTCAAGGAGATATCATCGAGATGATTCCCCTACTTCAGGATGGCATACTTGATTTAGAATTTTATAAGATTATTGACGAGAAAAATGAAGAAAAAGAATTTTTAAGAAAATACAGATTAGAAAGAGAGCCAGTCCGTCTTGTGAGATTAATTTAAACCCCGACACTAATTTCTGGTCGTCGGGGTTGTTTTATTTTTGTTTTTGTGCTAAGAATGGAAGCAGAAAGAAATTTTAAAAATAAAGAAAGGATTGTGAAGGATGAAAAGAATAATGAAAAGAAGATTGACTAAAGATGAAATGTTTATGGAGCAAGCCCGAGTTTATGCCAAGCGGTCAGCATGCTTGCAATTTCAAGTTGGTATAGTTTTTGTCAAAGACGATGTGGTAATTACTGGAGGATATAATGGTCCGCCAAGAGGGGAGCCTAATTGTTGCGAGGTTGGGTGCGCTAAACTCGATAAAACCGGCAAGAGACTTCCAGCAGGTTCAGGTCAATGTCGTGGAGCACACGCGGAGATGAACGCTATTGTCAATGCGGCCGCAAGAGAAGGCGGTCTAAAAAATTCGCGAGTGTATTGCGCGATGAGTTCTTGCTATGACTGCGCAAAGCATTTGGTAGGATTGCCTATCACTGAATTTGTTTATGAAAAAAAATACGATGAGAAAGAAGGTAATAAGGCAATAGCATTGCTTAAGCGAAGAAAAGTTAAAGTAAGACAATTTAAACTTGGAAGGAGGTAAGGATATGAAATTTTTTTCTCTTGATGCAACAGATTTAAACGATGCTTGGTTTCAAGCATTAAATCTTGCAATGACCAAAGGAAGAAAAACACTGATAACAAAAGGAAGTTATGAGGGCATTCACAGATTAGAAATCGCAGTCAATATAAACATATTATATCCCGGAACAAGACCTCTTCATCCGTTAATGCCCGAAGGGTCAAATATTCCTCCACCAACAACAGAGCAGGATATAAATGATTACCTTGAGTATTTAATGACTGGCGAGAAAAAAGAGAATGAGCATTATACCTATGGCGAGGATCTCTCATGGTTGCACGAATGGGTAATAAATCATTATAAAAAATATGGATTTGGGAATAATCATGGATTTATGACTGTCGGTAATCCAGAATCAGTATATTTTTATGATACGGATATAGATTATGAAGCGAAAATAATTGTTAAAGATCGCGCTACAGACAGAATTATCCGTGAAAGAATTATAACAAACGAGTGGAATAAAAATCCGCAGAACAAACCAAGTTCCCAATGCTTGAGAGGAATTGATAGTTATATTGATGAAGACGGATTCAATATCTCTGTGATTTTTAGGTCGTGGGATTTGTGGGGCGGATTTCCTGTCAATCTTGGCGGTATCCAGCTAATGAAAGAGTATATGGCCTCGGAATTGGGTGTTAAAGATGGAATCATGCATGTTTCTTGTGCCAAACTGCACGTTTATGAGCATACATGGCTGACTGCACTGATGCGTTTAAAAAAAGATGAAAAAATTCTGGAGGGAAGATAATGGCTAAATGCAAAAAGTGCGGGAAGGAAAAGAAAAAGATTGTTGTTTCTGATGCTATAAAATGGCCGAGTGGGAAGATTTCCGGCGGAACTGATTTGAGGATAGAAGAAATTTGTAATTGCAAAAAATAAATAAAGGCCCTCTTGCGGGCCTTTTTATTTTGGTGTAAAAATAGAAATAGAATATTTCCTTAAAAAAGGAGGAATTATGGCTGATAAAGTTATGTGCATCAGGTACAATAATTGTCCTTTAAAAGGAGAGGGATGTGAAAAAGACGCAAGTGAAGATTGCGATTTGTTTTTTTATATTAAAAAAAGATTAATTGATTTTGGAAAAGAGATTGTAGATATAATCAGATTGCGTCCATTTTCTTACGACGAGAGTTGGTATGTGCAATATAAAAGTGAGTTAAGGAAAAAGGGTGTAAAGGAAGAAGAATTGACGAAAGTAGAAAATGATGCCGTAGATTCTTATTTTATAATCAAGGGGGTTTAATGCCCTCTTTTTCTTTTTATGTTAAAATCAACGTAAATGCGCAATTTTATTAAGAAAGAAATTGAGAAAGCAGTAAAAAAACTTTTCAAGAAAAAGAGGGCATTTGAAGTAACGAGTGATACAAAATTTGGAGATTATTCTTCTAATGTTGCAATGGTAACAGGTGGCAATTTGAGAATGAATGCAGAAAGAATTAAAACAGAACTTGCGGCATCAAAAAATATTCCCCAAATTTTTTCTAAAACAGAGATCACGGGTCCTGGTTTTTTGAATTTTTATTTATCTGAAAAAGGATTAATTGAAGGATTAAAATGTATATCTGACTGTCCTAAACAAGGTTTAGGTCAAAAGGTGCAGGTGGAATTTATTTCTGCCAACCCGACAGGCGAACTGCATATCGGCCACGGCCGAAGCGCTTTTTACGGCGACGCTTTGGCTAATATTTTAGAAGCCGCTGGCTACGAAGTGGAAAGAGAATATCTTATTAACGATTCCAAAGAAAGCACACAGATTAAAGAGTTGGGAAAAACGGTTTTGGGCAAGGGCGAGTTTTATCTGACAGATTATCTGAAAAGAAAGATTAAAGATTTAAGATTTAAGATTCAGGATGATGGTGAAGTTGGCTATGCGATAGCCAGAGAGATTCAGAAAGACAATGAGAAGTTTATTAAGAGAATCGGTATTAAAATTGACAAATGGTTTTCCGAAGAAAAAGAACTGCGGCAAAAAACAGAGTTTAAAAAAGCATTAGAATTATTAAAAAATAAAAAACTTATTTATGAAAAAGATGGCGCTATTTGGCTTAAAACTTCAAAATATGGAGATGAAGAGGATAGGGTGATTGTTCGCTCCACAGGAGAAATTACTTATTTTCTTTCAGACATCGCCTATCATATCAATAAAAACAAGGGGGGGTATAAAAAAATCATTGATATTTGGGGAGCTGACCATCAAGGACATGTTAAAAGAATGATGGCAGTGAAAAAAATGCTAGGGTGGAAATTTGATCTGGATATTTTGATAAGTCAGTTAGTGACTCTTAAAGAGGGGGAAAAAAGAAAAAAATTGTCAAAAAGAAGAGGAGACATTATTCTGCTTAAGGATTTAATAAAGGAAGTTGGTTTGGATGTCTGCCGGTGGTTTTATTTGGAAAAATCTCTTTCCACCCATATGGAGTTTGATATGGATTTGGCAAAAGAGCGCTCGCAGAAAAATCCGGTTTATTATGTGCAGTATGCAGGGGCAAGAATGGCAAGCATTCTTGCGAAATCTCAAATCTCAAATCTCAAATCTCAAAAATTAGAAAGGAGAAAGTTTGATTTTGCGCAGGTCGGGTTGGCAATGGGATCATTAACGAAAAAAAATAATGTGGAGTCAGCCGAAGCAAAATCAAAGCTTTCTCCGATTAGAAATCTTATTAAAAAACTTATCCAGTTTCCGGAAGTGGTTGAGGATATTGCCAAAGATTATCAGGTGCAGAGATTGACAAAATATGCCTATGAACTGGCAAGCGAATTTTCGCAATTTTACCGCGACGTCAGAGTAATCGGCTCTAAAAATGAAAAAGAATTATTAGCACTGGTTGCATTAACCAGAAAAGTTTTAGAGGATAGTTTAAAACTGCTTGGCATAAAATATCTTGACAAAATGTAATAATTAACATATTCTATAAATAGAATCATTAAAAACCTTTATTTTAAAGGTTAAATTAAAGGTTAAAAATTTAATTAATTAAGGAGGAACTGACCAATGAAAAAGCAAATGGTCGGAGAAGTGCCGGGCAATGTGCTTGGCATGATGGCAGATTTAGCATTAAAGCTTCAAAATGGAGTAATAACTCTGGGACAGTTTGGGAGATTTCTTAAAAAAGAGAATCCCTTTATTGAAGGCGATTTTTCGGAAGTTCTTACTGGTAGGCAGAATTTCTGGCGGAAAATCACAGGCAATGAATATGATTTTTCAAAACTTCACATTCCAGTAAAGCCCGAAGGCAAGTGGCGTCTGCTCATAACCGTTGATATCACACTGGAAGCGCTTTATGCCAAATGTAAGGAGATGTTTCCTTGCTGGCGCTGGACAGACAAGAATCTTGATACGATTGTCGTTAAAAACGAGCGTGATGCCGAAAACGGTCCTTATGCCATCTGGGTCAAAGATGGAGTTGAGGCAGACGAGAACTTAAAAAACAAATCTGCCAATGACATTGAAAAAGATGGCATTTCAACTGAAACTCTGGCAGAACGACTTGTTCACGAACTTGAATTCTTTCTGGAAACTGGCAAACACCTTGATGTTAAAAATATCACCCTGTGTTCGGGCTCGCGCTATGACGATGGCCATGTGCCAGTCGTGCGCTGGTTTCCGCACTATGGCAAGATGCTCGTCCATTGGTACTACCCTGTCCGCCGCGATGGCCGCCTGCGTTCCCGCCAGGCAGTTTCTTAAATTAATCTTGTAATTTAAATCTTTTAACCTTAAAATTTAAAGGAGGTGATACAAGCCCATTCGGATACTCGAGTGGGCCTTTTAATTTTAAAAAAATAAGAATACAATAAAAATTGGCTAATATAATCGGCTCCGACGTAACGTCGGGGTAGCGGTTTGCCAAAAAATGAAAGAAACTGCTTGTCTGATTTTAGAAAAGATTTCCGTTCTTTTTAATGTTTCAATTCTAATTCTTAACAAGTTCAAGGTTTTTATTTTCTCAAATCTTTTTTCTAGAGAGGCTGTTATGCTTAAATCTATAATTTCAATACAGATATTTTCAATTTTCAAGTAAATTCCATAACGGTCGCGTTTTGGAATTTTTGCGGATGATAAATAAATTTTTTTGTAAAATTCAAAAATTTTATGCACCAGGGGCGCGTCAAAATTATTAAAACCTGTGGGGGGGGGGGGGCTTAATAGTCATAAAATTTTTGATGAGATAATTTCTCTTGATAATTTATTTTTGGCATGGCGGGAATTTAGAAAAGGCAAGAGAAATAAATCAGATGTGCAGGAATTTGAATTCAATTTGGAAGACAATTTATTTCAATTGCATCAAGAACTTAAAACAAAAACCTATCAGCATTCTCATTATATACCATTTAATATCTGCGATCCAAAACCGAGAAAAATTCATAAAGCAATAGTGAAAGACAGAGTTTTGCATCACGCGGTTTTTAGGATTTTATATCCTATTTTTGATTCGGTTGATCAGGATATTTTACTTAAACTTATCAAGAGAAAGGTTAACAATGCAGATGCAGTTTGGCTGATTGAAAGAATAATCAAGAGTTTTAAAGATGGTCTGCCGTTAGGAAATGTAACTAGCCAATTATTTGCCAATATTTATTTGGACGAATTGGACCAATTTATCAAGCACAATCTGCGAGTTAAATATTACTTGCGTTATTGCGACGACTTTTTGATTTTAGGAGAAGAAAAATACTTAAAAAATTTGATTAAATCAATCAATAATTTTCTTATAAATAAATTGAAATTAAGCCTTCATCCTGATAAGATAATAATAAGGAAATATTATCAGGGGATAGATTTTCTTGGTTATATTGTCTTGCCGTATCACAGAGTTTTAAGAACAAAAACCAAAAAGAGAATATTAAAAAAGATTAGGAATAATCCAAAAAATCTGCAAAGCATAAATTCTTATTTGGGAATATTGAAACATTGTAGAGGGTATAAAATCAAAAAGATAATTGAAAAGATTTATGATTATAAAAGAAAAGATTGAAAACGACAAATTAAATAAAATTTTTGAGGAGTCGTATGGGACGATGGTTAAACTTGTAGTTGATATTGAGAAGGAGATTTTATCGGTTGGTTACGATTTTCATATGGAATGCGCTGAAGAATTAACCGAAAAAGAAAACTCTCATCAAAAAAATTTATGGGGAGCGAATCTTTATGAAGATGGAAGTATTGATTTTATTTCTCTAATAAATATCAAGCCGTTAGAAAATAACAGGTCAATGGAAATTCGGGATTCTGTTGTAAAAAAGAAAATTGAAGATATCATCAAAAAATTATTATGCAAATAGAAAAATGGTTAAAATTTACAAAAAAACAGCAGCTTAGCGCTATTGCGGCAGAAATTTTACGGGCAAAGACATGGCAAGATAAAAACAAAGATAATTTTCTCTCCGCAATAGAAAGAATCTTGCGGTTGATTGATTTTACTATTGAAGATAAACGCTGGGCCGGTCAATATTCAATGTTTTTTTGGCTTCGCAACAAAATGGCTGAGTTTTATGTAGGAATCACGAAAGAGAATATTGAGATTTTGTATAACGCTTTGTAGTTAGTAGGTGATAGTTGACAAAAAGAACTATTTTGACCCAAACTTAGTTTGGGTCATTTTTTATTTGTATGTAAAAACAAGAATTTTACCTCGTTAAAAATTGTAATTTCTAACGGGATTTATTAGAATTTAAAATATGCACGACAAGTCAGAATTTGCAAAAAAAGAAGAAGAAATATTGAAATTTTGGGAGAAGAATAAAATTTTTGAGAAAAGTTTGGAAGCGCGGAAAGGCGCCAAAATTTTTGTTTTTTATGAAGGGCCGCCTTATGCTAATGGTCGGCCAGGAATTCATCATGCTGAATCACGGGTTTTTAAAGACATAATTTTGCGCTATAAAACAATGCAGGGTTTTTACGTGCCTCGTCGCGCTGGCTGGGATACTCATGGTTTGCCAACAGAAATGGAGGTAGAAAAAATTCTCGGCATTAAATCAAAAAAAGAAATTGAGGAAAAAATAGGCATAGAAAAATTTGTGGAGGAGTGCCGCAAAAATGTTTTTCTTTACAAAGAAGAGTGGGAGAAATTTACAGAGCGCATCGGCTACTGGCTTGACCTAGAAAATGCTTATGTGACAATGGAAAATTATTATATTGAAACCCTTTGGTGGATTATAAAAGAAATCAGCAAAAAAGGTTTGCTTTACGAAGATTATAAAGTTCTTCCCTGGTGTCCTAGATGCCAGACCGCTCTTTCTTCTCATGAGGTTGCACAGGGATATAAAAGAATAACAGAGGATTCAATTACTGTTAAATTTGAATTAATTGATGAAATAGGAACTTATATTTTGGCTTGGACAACTACACCCTGGACATTACCAGGTAATGTGGCTCTTGCAGTAAATCTAGATATAGATTATATAAAATTTTCTCTTAAGAATTATCCAGGAATTTCTGATGGGATTTATATAACATCAAAAGAAGATTTTGATCCTTATCAAAATAAAGCTGGAGTAGAAATTATAGAAGAAATTAAAGGCAGAGATTTAATTGGTAAAAAATATAAACCTCTATATCCTAATGAAGCTCCTTATGTTATTATTGGCGGCGATTTTGTCACAATTAAAGAAGGCACAGGGGTGGTTCATATTGCGCCGGCTTTTGGAGAAGATGACTTGAAAGTTGGCAAAGAAAAAAATCTGCCGATTTTAACTACTGTTAATGAAGAAGGAAAAATGCTTACTAGAGATTATCCCTGGAATGGAATATTTATAAAGGATGCAGATCGGCTTATTATAGAAGATTTAAAAAAGAGAAATTTACTATTTCATACAGAACTCTATGAACACGATTATCCCTTTTGCTGGCGATGCGACAGTCCACTCATGTATTATGCCAAGAATTCCTGGTTTCTTAAAACTACAGCAGTAAAAGAGAAAATGATAAAAGAAAACTCTAAAATAAATTGGATTCCTTCTTATTTGCGTGAAGGAAGATTTGGCGAATGGCTTAAAGATTTGCGCGACTGGGCAATTTCTCGGGAGCGATACTGGGGTGCGCCTTTGCCAATTTGGAAGTGTGAAAAATGTAAGGAGATTAAAGTAGTAGGATCAATAGATGAATTAGGTATTAAAGATGAAATTGATTTGCATCGCCCTTATATTGATAAAATTATTTTAAAATGTGACAAATGTAATGCAAAAATGAGCCGAGTGCCAGAGGTGATGGATGTCTGGTTTGACTCTGGTTCAATGCCATTTGCGCAATTGCATTATCCTTTTGAATCCCAAGATTTAATTGATACAAGAAAATTTTATCCCGCTGACTATATTTGTGAAGCCATTGACCAGACACGCGGCTGGTTTTATACACTTTTGGCTGTTTCCTCGCTTTTAGGTTTTGAAT
Organism: Patescibacteria group bacterium; assembly: GCA_040752125.1. Classification (GTDB taxonomy): domain Bacteria; phylum Patescibacteriota; class Minisyncoccia; order UBA9983; family UBA9983; genus JBFMFK01. The sequence continues at coordinate 9,247 of JBFMFK010000011.1, forward strand.
CTTCTTATAAAAATGTGATTTCCCTTGGATTGGTTCTTGATGAAAAAGGTCAAAAAATGTCAAAATCCAAAGGCAACATTGTAGAACCGATGGATTTAATGGAAAAATACGGGGCTGATGCTGTGCGCTGGTATTTTTATACTATTAATCAGCCTTGGGATGAAAAATTATTTTCAGAAAAAGATGTGACTCAGACACTAAGAAGATTTCTGATGATTTTTTGGAACTCAATAGTTTATTTTAAAACTTATAATGTAAACCAAAATACAGAATACAAAATACAAAATACTAGATTGATTATCAATAAATGGGTAATCATCAGATTGAATCAATTTAGTCAAGACGTTGCAGATTTATTGGATAAATATGATATTGTTTCTGCTTCTCGCAAAATAGAAGAGTTCGTGATAGAAGATATTTCTCGTTGGTATATCCGACAAATAAGAAATTATATGAAAAAGCCGGATTCAAAAGAGGCAAAAGAATCAATTAGTATTTTAGGTTTTATTCTTTTAGAAATTTCAAAAATTGCCGCTCCTTTTGTGCCATTTATTGCGGAAAGAACATATAAAGAATTGAATAGGGAAAAAGAAAGCGTGCATTTAGAGGAATTTCCAAGTGGCAGAAAATTAAACGAAGAAGATAAAAAAATTATAGAGAACATGGAGACAGCCAGAAAAATTGTTTCTATCGCACTAGAAGAAAGAAGTAAACAAGGAATAAAAGTGCGGCAAGTGTTAAGTAGTTTTGCTACGACATACAATATCAGTGATGATTTTCTTCCAATTATTCAAAACGAAATCAATGTTAAAAGAATAAAAACTGGACAAAAAGAAAATAAACTTGATTTAGATATAACCGAAGAATTAAAAAAAGAGGGAATAATACGGGAATTGCTACGCAACATTCAGGATTTGCGTAAAAAATCCGGTTTAATTCCTCAAGATAAAATAGGCTTAATTATTGAAACCGGTAAAAACGGAGAAAAATTGATAAATAAATTTGAAAAAGAAATCAAAAAAGGCACAAACACAAATACAATAGAATTTTCTCCAAACGACGGCGGAGAGGTGGAGTTTGATGAATTAAAATTTAAAATTGAAATTAAAAAATAAAAAAACATACAATTCTAGAAATTTCAAAATAAAATGAGTCATATTATTTACCAAACTGAGGGGATTATTTTGGGAAGAAAAGATTTTGGCGAGGCAGATGCGATAATTACCATTTTTACGGAAAAATTCGGCAAAATAAACGCCATTGCCCAAGGAGTACGTTATCTTAAGTCAAAATTGCGTTACAGTCTTGATAAGTTTTCTTACTCTCGTTTTGGCTTGATAATCAGCAAAGCATTTGAAGATTCCATCTGGAGGATTGTTGACGCAGAAGAAAAAATGCCTTTAACCGATTTATTGAAGGAAAAAGAGAGAATAAAAATCTTGTCGCGAATAATGAAGTTAATAGACAGAATGGTTCAAGGTGAAGAAAGAAATGATAACCTTTGGCAGGAAATAAAGAGAGTCGTCACGGCTCTTAATGATCAAAAGATATCGCAAAAAGATTTAAGTGAACTAGAAATATCAGTGGTTTTAAATATCCTTACTGTATTGGGTTATCTTGAAAGAGGAATAAGATATGAATCAGGAAAAAAAGCCATTGCAGCCATTAATCACGCCCTCAAAGAAAGTATGCTTTAGTTATGTTATAATGTAATTATGGAAGAAAAAGAAAATCTTGAAAAATTGAAAGACCGGCTTTACCGTCAAAGAGAAAAGTTCTCTGAAAGACAGAGAAAGAAAAAATTTCGTCTTGATCTTGGTGAAGATCTAACTTCAGAATGGACAGAGACAAGCGATCCAGAATACATTTTTGAGGAAACCGTCGGGAAAAAAAGATTCCGCATTCCTTATATGAAAACCATTTTTAGCATTGCCATAATAATTTTTATTATTTCTTTAGTTGTTTTAGTTTATTTCTGGTCCAGAGGGACTCAATTTATTTCTGCGAAAAATATAAATATAGAGGTAAGAGGTCCCGTCCATATAAATGGAGGCGAAATGGCTCTTTTGGATATTTATGTTGAAAATAGAAACGAAAGCGTCTTGGAAATCGCTGATCTGGTAATAGGATATCCTGAAGGGACTCTTTCACCAAAAGGAGATTCGATTACAAGAACAGTAGAACCACTTGGCAGGATTGGTGCCAACAGTTCTGTAAAAAAATCCATCAGTTTCATTCTTTTAGGCAGAGAAGATGAAGAAAAAAATCTTAATATCTCTCTTGAGTATAGATTGGAAGGATCTAATGCGGTTTTTATTAAAAATACAAAACAAATCCTAAAAATCACCCGTCCGCCTGTAGGTCTCTCTGTTGCCATTACAAAGGAAATCAGTGCAAAACAAGAAATGAGAATTGATATTGAAGCTGTTTCTAATGCCGAATTAGTTTTAAAAAACCTCGCCCTCAAAGTTTATTATCCTTCTGGTTTCCAATTCCTCCGGGCTGACCCTGTTCCCAAAAAAAATAATAATATGTGGGAGCTGGGAGATATGAATATTACTCAAAAAAAAGATTTTTCTATCTATGGATTTATTGAGGGAATAGATTTAGAAGAAAAAGCTTTTCGTGCAGAAGTGGGCTCAACGAATTATAAAGGAGATTTTATTCCCTATGGCGTGGCGGCAGAAACTGTTACTGTGAAAAAGCCGGATTTAGATTTGGTTATTTTTTTAAATGGCGAGGATAAAAAAGAAAACTTTGCATTCAGTGGAAATAATATCAGAGGCGAGGTAGCTTGGATAAATAATTCTCCCGCAAGCATAAGGAACGCAACAATTGAATTAAGAATTAGAGGCAAGGCTTTAAATGAAAGAACAATATCAATCAGTGGTGGCTATTACAGAAGCTCTGATAAAACTTTAATCTGGAATGCTCAGAGTTTTTCATCCTTGGCCTTGATAGAACCCGGCGGAACAGGAAGCGTTAAATTTAATTTTAGTATCTTGGAACCATTGCCCATCAATAATCAGAATGATAAAAATTTTGTCATAACTTTAAACAGTCATATTGCTGGGAAAATTGCCATGGAAGATTCGGGCGAAACTGATATACAAAATGATACTGATAAAGAAATAAAAATTTCTTCATTTCTTCAACTCGCCAGTTATGGTTTATATTATTCCGGACCATTTAAAAATACTGGCCCTATTCCTCCGCGGGTGGATAAAGAGACAACATATACTATTATCTGGTCGTTGGGCAATACTTCCAATGATTTTTCAGGAGTAAAAATATCAGCATTCCTGCCGCCCTATGTAAAATTTATCAATAATATTTCACCAAACGGAGAAGATGTCTCTTATGAAGAGAATGACGGAAGAATAGTCTGGAATACAGGCGCTATTTCCGCTGGAACTGGTATTATCCAGCCCGCAAAAGAAGTTGCCTTTCAAATTTCCTTCCTGCCAAATGCTACCCAAATAGATACGACACCGGTTTTAGTTGCTAACATTCTCTTAGAAGGAAAAGACAATTTTACAGGCAATACCATTGTTGAAACAAAACAGCCACTTGATACTTTTTTAAAAAATGATCCTAAGTTTAATTACAACTACAGCAGAGTAATGCCATAAAATTATGGAAAGCAAGATGGAAAAAATTATATCACTGACAAAGAGGCGAGGATTTATTTATGCGGGTTCTGAAATTTATGGCGGCCTGTCCGGCACTTGGGATTACGGTCCTTTAGGAGTTTTATTAAAAAATAATATAAAGAATCTCTGGTGGAAAAAATTTATTCTTGACCGCGAAGATATCTTTGGTCTGGAAAGTTCTATTTTAATGAATACAAAAGTTTGGGAGGCATCTGGTCATATCAAGGGGTTTTCAGATCAACTCGTTGAATGTAAAAAATGCCGTAAAAGATTTAGGGCGGATCTTTTAAAAACCGAATGTTGTCCAGAATGTGGAGGTGAATTAGCAGAGAAACGTCAATTTAATACCATGTTCAAAACCTTTATCGGGCCGATTGAAAATACGGCAAGTCAAATTTATCTGCGTCCAGAAACTGCTCAAGGAATGTTTGTTAATTTTAAAAACACTATTGATTCTTTCCATCCAAAACTTCCTTTTGGCTTTGCACAAATTGGCAGGGCCTTTAGAAACGAGATTAATCCAGAGAATTTTCTTTTCCGTATTCGCGAATTTGAACAGATGGAAATAGAATATTTTATCAATCCACCCACTGGCGAAGAATGGGGGAAATTGTTTGACTATTGGCTGAAAGAAATGCACGATTGGCTGAAAGAAATAGGTTTAAAAGAAAAAAATATATTTAATAGAGAAGTAGGGGAGAAAGATCGCGCCCATTATTCAAAGAAAACTATTGATATTGACTATAATTATCCCTTTGGCAAAGATGAACTTTGCGCTATTGCCTATCGTACTGATTTTGATCTCAAGGCTCATAAATTAAATTATTATGATGAAGAAACTAAAAAGACATTTATTCCTCATGTTATCGAACCGACCTTTGGGATTGATAGAATTATTTTGGCATTGCTGTGCGAAGTTTACGACGAAGATGAAATGGGGGGTGAAAAGCGGGTAGTCTTAAAATTTAATCCAAAACTCGCGCCAATTAGAACTGCTGTTTTTCCACTTTTGGCAAACAAGCCAAAACTTATTGAAAAAGCCAGAAAAGTTTATAAAATACTGAAACCTGAAATGACAACAATATGGGACGATATTGGAAACATTGGCAAGCGTTACCGCCGGCAAGATGAAATCGGCACACCTTTTTGCATCACCATTGACTTCCAAACTTTAGAAGACGATACCGTCACTATCCGCGATCGCGACACCGGCAAACAAGAGAGAATAGAGATTTCCAAATTGACAAAACAACTCAAAGATAACATCTTAAAATAAGACTTGCTAGTTTAATGAAAGGAGGTAAAAATGCCTCTCAAAAGCAGTTGATATTGATGGTTTTAAAATTAGAGGCCTGAAAGTAAAAAGACTTTCGGATTAGTAGAGTCCAGGCAAGGTGTTAAAAACCTTTGCCTTTTTCATTTTAACAGAGAAATAGTATAATAATATAGATACCAGATTTTTGCTATCGCAGGAATTTGGTATAATGAATACTAATGAATATTATGGAAGACAGAGAAAGAAGATTCCATAGCCCGACAAAACAAAAGGTCTTGCTTTTATTATATGCCGGTGTTGCGCTTGGATTAACTCCATCGATCAATAGTCAGCGCTGGATTTTAAAACAATTGAATAAAGAATGGAAACAGATTAATCGGGATTATTTATACAGAATAATTCGCGAGTTTAAATACGATCGTCTTATCAGTTGGAAAGAGAAAGAAGATGGATCAGTAGAGGTGATTTTGACAGAAAAAGGGAAGAAGTGCGCATTTAATTTTAATTTTGATAAAATGGAAATAAAAGAGCCGAAAGTTTGGGACGGCAAGTGGCGAATAGTATTGTATGATATTCCTGAAAAAAACAAAAAGGTGCGCGAGGCACTTAGGGGAAAATTAAAAAATTTAGGATTTTATGAATTACAAAAATCTGTTTTTGTTTATCCATTTCCATGCAAAAAAGAAATTGATTTTATTGCCGAATTTTTTGAATTGAGAAATTTTATTTATTTTATAAAAACCCCCAGTTTTTCTAATGATGAAAAATTAAGACTACATTTTGGATTAGTTTAGAGAATTAGTAACATAAAAGAATAGATACCAAATTTTTGCTATCGCAGGAAAATGGTATATAGGAGTTAGAAATAGTTAATAAATTAATATAAATGGATAAATTAATGGATTTTTGATGTTTTTTGTGATAAGTTGTTTTTATGTTTCATTTTGAGAAAAAAATTTTGAATAATGGTTTAAGAGTAATTTTGGTACCAATAAAAAACAGCCAGGCAGTAACATTACAAATTCTTGTTAACACTGGTTCAAAAAATGAAACAAAAGAAATCAACGGCATCTCTCATTTTTTGGAGCATATGTTTTTCAAGGGTACGAAAAGAAGACCTAATCCTGGAGATATTGATAAGGAATTAGACAAAATAGGAGCCTCACATAATGCTTTTACCTCTAGTGAAATAACTGGTTTTTGGATCAAGTCATCGGCCGAACATCTTGATATTATTTTAGATATTATGGCAGATATTATTTTTAATTCTCTATTTAAAGAAGAAGAAATTGAAAAAGAGAAAGGAGTTATTTTAGAAGAGATAAATACCATTGAAGATATGCCTCAACGCAAGATAATGGATGTTCTACCAGATGTTGTATATGGTGATCAGCCGATCGGATGGCCGGTGGTAGGTATCAAAGAAACAGTAGAAAAGATAAACAAGACAAATCTTTTATATTATCAATCCAAAAATTATATTGCTCCGAATGTGGTTTTAATCGTTGCAGGAAATATCAACATAGAAGATTCTTTTGAGAAAATTAACAATTTATTCTCTGGTTTAGAAAAGAAAGAAATCATAGAAAGAAAAAAGACAAAGATCATCTATCTTCCTAATATCAAAATTCTTGAGAAAAAAACTGACCAGAGTCATTTGGCAATCGGTATTCACGCCTATGATATGTTTGACGAAAGAAGATATGCTTTAAATATCTTATCTATAATTCTTGGAGGAAACACTTCGTCAAAACTTTTTATGGAAATAAGGCAAAAATTAGGCCTTGCTTATTATGTAGCCAGTTTTAGTTGGCTTCAGACAGACAGCGGATTAATGGTAATGCGTGCAGGAATTTCACATAATAATCTAGAAAAGACAGTAAAAAAGATGGTGGATATTTTATCTGAATTTAAAGAAAGGGGTGTGGCAGAAAGAGAACTTGAAGATGCAAAAAGTTTTATCAAGGGACAAATGGCGCTTAGTTTTGAAACAACTGACGAAGTAGCAGATTTTTACGGAGAGCAGGAATTGTTTTATAAAAAAATAATGCAGCCTGAGGAAATCTTGGAAAAAGTTGAAAAAGTCACGAATGGTGATATTCTGAAAATAGCCCAGGATATATTCAATCCAGAGAAAATAAATATAGCTGTTATTGGCAAACAAGAAGACCGGAAAAAAGATGAAGAATTATATAAAAATTTATTTTTAAAAATATGAACGAAAGGAATATTACAGTAAACATAACAACAGGTACAATCTTAAAAATACTTTTGCTTGTGCTCTTGTTTGTCATCTTATATCTGGTTCGTGATTTGATACTGGTCGTTCTTCTTTCAGTGGTTATTGCTTCAGCGGTTGAACCAGCAGCAATCTGGTTCAAAAAAAGAAAAGTGCCTAGGATAGTCGGAGTCATTGTTATTTATTTTTTGGCCCTCTTTTTCTTGGGAGTAATCTTTTATTTCATCATCCCAATAATCCTTACTGAATTTTCACAATTTTCATCTGCCACCACTTTATTTTTGGAAAAACCTTCACAATTAAGCATACTGAAGGAGCTCTTTGCTAGTTTGCCTGCTTCCATTTCCATTCTCTTTCAAGACATCTCTTCACAAGCAGCAAAATATGTAAGCGAATTTACAACAGGATTTTTCCATCTTGCTGCAAAGATTTTTGGCGGTGCCCTCTCCTTTATTCTTATTATTATTTTATCCTTCTATCTCTCTGTGCAGGAAAAGGGGATTGAAAATTTTTTGCGCATGATCATACCCTTGAAATATGAAGAGTACATCATTGATCTCTGGACAAGATCACGACAAAAGATCGGCCGATGGATACAGGGCCAGATTTTACTAGGTGTCTTGGTTGGTGTCTTGACTTATCTTGGATTGACAATATTAAAGATAGACTATGCCTTAACCTTCGCCTTGTTGGCAGGATTATTTGAACTAATTCCCATTTTTGGGCCAGTGCTTTCAGCTATCCCACCGACATTATTAGCCCTTGCCCAAAGTCCGATTCTGGCATTGAAAGTGATAATTCTTTTTATCCTTATTCAACAATTTGAAAATCATTTAATCTATCCCTTGGTGGTGAGAAGAATTGTGGGGATTCCGCCAGTTTTAACCATTTTAGCACTGATTATCTGCGGCAAATTGGCGGGATTTTTGGGTATACTTTTAGCTGTTCCGCTTGTGACAGTTTTGGTGGAAATATTAAATGATATTGATTTAAAAAAACACAGAACTGATCATTCTCCATGAGAGAAAAATTTTACATTACAACAGCCATTGATTATGTTAATGCTCCACCACACCTAGGGCACGCATTGGAGAAGGTGCAGGCCGATGCCATTGCGAGATATCAAAGACTTCTTGGAAAAGAAGTTTATTTTTTAACAGGTACTGATGAACATGGGATTAAAATTGTACAATCTGCGCAAAATGCCAACAAAACAATTGAAGAATTTTCCCAAAAAAATACAGCAAAGTTTAGAGAATTGATAAAGCAACTTAATATTTCCAATGATGATTTTATACGGACTTCGGATCAAAAAAGACACTGGCCCGGGGCGCAGAAATTATGGAAGGAATTAGTGAAGACGGGTGATATCTATAAATCAAAATATCAAGGCTACTATTGTGTGGGTTGCGAGGCATATATCACCGAAAAAGATTTAATTAATGGCAAATGTCCTTATCACGAGAAAGAACCTGAATTGATTGAAGAAGAAAATTATTTTTTCAGATTATCAAAATATGCTAATCAAATAAAAAAAGAAATTACATCGAACAGATTAATAATTTCTCCTAAAACTAGAAAAAATGAAGTTTTGGCAATGTTTGAAAGAAGAATTGAAGATATCAGTTTTTCCCGGCCAAGAGAAAAACTTAACTGGGGAGTGCCAGTGCCAGAAGATGATTCTCAAATTATATATGTATGGTGCGATGCTCTTTCTAATTATATTTCTGCACTCGGCTATGGTTCCAATGATGATTCAAATTTCAAAAAATACTGGCCAGCTGATATTCATATCGTTGGCAAAGATATTTTGCGCTTCCATGCAATTATTTGGCCGGGAATGCTTTTATCAATTGGAATAGATCTGCCAAAAAGAATTCTTGTTCATGGATTTATACTTTCTGAAGGCAAAAGAATGTCAAAGACTCTGGGTAATGTCATAGATCCCTTTGATTTAATAAAAGAATATGGCACAGATGCTCTGCGTTATTATCTCTTAAGAGAGGTAACTCTTTTTGAGGATGGAGATATTACTTTGGTAAAATTTCAAGATGCTTACAATGCCAATCTAGCTAATGGTTTGGGCAATCTAGTAAACAGGATTATGAAAATGAGCGAGCAAAATGTTAAGCACTCGGTGCTTAACATTTTGAGATTGGGTACTGATGTAGAATACAGAAAACTTATGGATAATTTTGAACTGAGCAAAGCTCTAGATTTAGTTTGGGTAAAGATCTCAGAACTTGATTTGAGAATACAGGCAACTCAGCCTTTTAAATTAATAAAGACTGATAAGAATAAAGCTGAAAAAATCATCCGAGATTTAATATTTAATCTAGCGGAGATTGCATTTTTGTTAAAACCATTTTTACCAGAAACATCCGACAAAATCTTGAAAGCAATTGAACTTAACAAAATGCCTCCGCCGTTGTTTTTGCGCAAAGAATGATTTATTATTTAGTCTAGAATTAGAGATCTTTAAATTGAAAGAAAGGAGATGATCTAGGTGAACAAAAATAAGAGAAGATATCTATTGAGAGTAATCGTCCCGGAGTCATCATACAACATATTTGACAGGGTAATCAAAAAAACAATTGCTTTCGGTCCAGTAATGCTGGCTACTGCCGCAAGTAAACTTTTTGACTGGGATGTGGAAATTATTCATGAACGCGGATGCAGAAAATGGATAAAAAAGGATAAAGATGGAAAGATAGACCATCGATTACTACAAAATG
>JBFMFK010000012.1:0-3779 GCA_040752125.1 Patescibacteria group bacterium
AATAGCAAAGATGAATATAGATGATTTAAGTGAGAATATTTTTGAATTCGGAGAAAAGATGCTGACAGAAGAATTTAGGGAATATCTTCAAAAAGATAAAGATAGAAGAGAGACATTCAAAAAAATTTTTGAAATACTTAAAAATTTAATTCTTAAAGAACTTAAAAATGATATAGAAAAAGTTTTTACACCATGGTTTTTATCAATAATAAAAAACAAATCTTTGCAGGAAAAAAGCGCAGCCACATTCTTCTTAAAAATAATAAAGATTGCAGAACACTACAACATACATCTGCCGAGAGAAATAATTTTATTTTTCAGAACATTGTCCATAGTTGATATGATTGCCTTGCAGCTTTCTCCTCAATTTGATATGATTAAAGCATTAAACTCTTTTTTTGGCAGATATCCATTGGAACAGATAAAAATTTTAATCGAAGAAAATAAACACGCTAGAGAAATTGAGAGAGAAATTCTTTCAATTAGCGATAATGCGAAGTCAGACTGGGAATCATTTAAGGAAATTCTGGCTCTAGAGAAAGAAAAAATGGGTATAGCCAGAGAAAGGCTTACAGAGATGATTTTTTACTACGCGGAAAGATACGATGACATTAAATTATTGCTAAAGGCCATAAAATAAATATGAAATATCCTTGGGTTTCAATATCGTTAATCATAATTTGGTTTGCGACCACATACATCATCTTAAAAAGGGGAGGTCTGAATGTTTCTTATATACTTTTAGTTTCACTTGTTGGAACAATTATTATCTCTCTTATTGGTTTCAGGGCTCCGAAGATTACAAAATAAATTTTTAAAAGAAAGTTATCCACAGTTTTGTTTGTTTTTTCATTATCTAAAGCAAAATTTTTGTTAAAATTAAAATAATCATCGTAGTAATCATTTGGTCGGTGATTACTACACCCGTTAATGCGGGACTACTAAAAATTTTTTAAAAAAATGGCAAAGAAAAAAGGAGGAAAGAAAAAGAAGAAATAATTCTTTCTTAGAACTGATCCCCCAACTAACTCATAGGCGGGGGATTTTGTTTTTGAAATAATTATTGATTGTAGTATAATCTTTTTTATGCCGATATTTCCTAAAATATTTTTTGATACCAATAAATCCTTATTAAAAAAGCTTGAACCAACCATTATTGAGATTAATTCCCTTGAAAAAGAATTAGAAAACCTCTCTGATCAGGGGCTGCGTGAGAAAACTGAACAATTGAAACTGCAATTAAGTCCTTCATCTGGCAAAAGAGAATCTTTAGACAACATTCTGCCCCTTGCCTTTGCATTAGTCAGAGAGGCTGCAAAAAGAACTCTTAAGCAAAGGCATTATGATGTGCAGATTATGGGAGGCATTGTTTTGCATCAAGGCAAGATTGCAGAGATGAAAACAGGTGAAGGAAAGACATTAGTGGCGACTCTGCCTGCTTATCTGAATGCTCTGGAAGGAAAAGGAGTGCACGTTGTCACTGTCAATGATTATCTAGCAAGAAGAGACACGGTCTGGATGGGGCAAATTTATGATCTGCTTGGTCTTAAGATAGGATGTATTAATCATGATGCCAGTTATCTCTATGACCAGAGTTTCCGACAATCAGACCAATTTGATAGAGAAAGAGACAGACTAGGTTCATTCAAAATCATCCATGAATTTTTAAGACCATGTTCCAGAAAGGAGGCCTATCAGGCTGACATCACTTACGGCACTAATAATGAATTCGGTTTTGATTATCTTCGCGACAATATCGCCTATGATGTATCACAACTTGTTCAGCGGGAATATAATTTTGCTATTGTCGATGAGATAGATTCTATATTAATAGATGAGGCGAGAACACCTTTAATCATTTCTTCACCGTCACAGGAATCTTCTGATTTTTATATTCTTTTCAGTAAGATTGCAGATAAAATGATAAGAGAAAAAGATTATACTGTTGATGAGAAATTAAGAGCGATTACTCTTACTGAAGAAGGTATTGAAAAGGCAGAAAGACTTTTAGGTGTAAAAGATATTTATACTGAAAAGGGCATCAAATATGTCCATCATCTTGAGACTGCCGTAAGAGCCAAGGCACTTTTTCATAGAGATAAAGACTATGTTGTGAAATATCTGCCATCAGGCGGAGGAGAAGTAATAATAGTTGATGAATTTACAGGCCGGTTAATGCCCGGCAGAAGATGGTCAGAAGGTCTGCATCAAGCCATTGAAGCTAAAGAAGGTGTTCCCATACAGAAAGAATCGCGTACAGTCGCCAGCATAACCTTTCAAAATTACTTCAGAATGTACAAGAAATTATCTGGAATGACAGGCACAGCCGCAACATCGGCTGAGGAATTTCAAAAAGTCTATAATTTGGAGGTTGTTATGGTGCCAACAAATAGACCGATGATCAGAAAGGATCATCCTGATCTTATCTATCAGACAGAAAATGGAAAATTTAAAGCACTAATTAAAAAAATCAAAGAACTTTATCAAAAACGCCAGCCAGTTCTTGTTGGCACGGTTTCTATTGAGAAAAACGAGCATCTCTCGGCATTCTTGAGAAAAGAGGGTATTCAGCACAATATCTTAAATGCCAAAAACCATGAGGAAGAAGGTCAGATTATTGCTCAGGCTGGCAAAAAAGGAAAGGTCACTATTGCCACAAATATGGCAGGAAGAGGAGTAGATATCATCTTTGGCGGAAATCCTTCAGATTCAAAAGAGGCGCAAGGGGTGCGCGAAGCAGGCGGCCTGTTCGTTTTGGGTACGGAGAGACATGAAGCCAGAAGGATTGACAATCAGCTTCGGGGACGTGCAGGCAGACAGGGCGATCCTGGAGAAAGCCAGTTTTTTATTTCACTTGAAGATGATTTAATGAGAGTATTTGGTCCAGAGCGCATTAAAAATATGATGGGTAGATTTGGTATCCCTGAAGACCAGCCAATTGAAAACAAACTTATCACCAAGGCAATAGAATCAGCTCAGGCAAAAATAGAGGGATTCAACTTTGATGCAAGAAAGCATCTCTTGGAATACGATGATGTTTTGAATCATCAAAGAAACATTATTTATGAAAGAAGAAGGAAAATTTTGCATGCTGATAATCAATATATCAAAGATTATCTTGAAAAAATTTTTCAAGAGGAGAATTTGAATTTAGTTGATTTAGAAAAAAAAGAACGAGAAATGGAAGATGAGAATTTTTTCAATATTCAGAGATTAATGATACTTCAGATTATTGATATGCATTGGCTGGAACATTTAGAGGCAATGGAATATATGCGTTCTTCAGTTCGACTTCGCGCTTATGGTCAACGTGATCCTCTGGTAGAATATAAAAATGAAGGCCTGCGAATATTCAGGCAGATGGAATTTTCAATTAACCATATGATAGGACAGATGGCAACAAAGATAGAAATAAAGAAAGAGAATTCTAAATCCGAGATTCTAAATTCCAAACAAATCCCAAATACTAAATACCAAATACAAAATACTTCCCGATCAAAGATCGGCCGCAACGATCCATGTCCCTGCGGATCGGGTAAGAAATATAAAAAGTGTCACATGACGCAGGGATGACCCAAAAAGCCTAAAAAGACCTTAAAACAAGCCAAAACCACAAACCCGACATCTGAAAAGATGTCGGGTTTTTTGTATATAGTATGACCCCAATTTCCTAGACACTGGTCGTGTATCCACATTATCAGTGTTTTTAGTTAAAATCGGGGTATATGAGAAAAAGAAATACATTATCAAAGGAGGTAAAAGACCAGATAATTGATAGG
>JBFMFK010000013.1:0-3368 GCA_040752125.1 Patescibacteria group bacterium
CCTTGTCTGGAAAGATTGTCTTTTAAGTTTTGAATACTTTTTTCATTGCCGGGAATGATAGAAGAAGAAAGAATGGCGGTGTCTCCTTTTTGAATTTTTACATATTTGTGCTTCCTATTGGCTATTCTCATAAGTGCCGCTTTTTCTTCCCCTTGGGCGCCTGTGCAAATGACAATAATTTTTTCAGGAGAATAATGATTGATTGTGTCAATTGTGATCATTATATTTTTCTTCGGCTTAAAAAATCCTAATTCTTTAGCAATTTCAATATTGGCTTTCAAACTGAATCCATCGATGGCAACTTTTTTCCCCAGATTTTCAGCAATTTTTATAATCTCTATGATTCTTTCTATTTGTGAGGCAAAGGTACTGATAATTATTCTTCCCCCCGCCTCTTTAAAGATTTTTTCAAGAGTATCTCTGACAGTGTTTTCAGAAATAGAGAATCCGGGTTGTTCAGCATTCGTGCTTTCCATTAAAAGAACAAGATTTTTTTCTTTTCCGAGTCTTACGAATTGTTCAACATTAACAAGTTTTCCGCTCTTATCTCGTTCAATCTTAAAGTCACCGGGATAGATGATGTTTCCAAGAGGACTTTCAATAATTGTTCCAATAGCATCAGGGATGGTATGAGTAATATCAAAGAATCTCAATTTAAGATTCTTTCCGATTTTAACATTCTGACTTGATTTCATTTCTTCAATATTGAGTTTGAGAGAATGCGGAAATTCTTCCTGTCTTTTTAAAATCATCGCCTTTGTCAGCTTGGTGGTATAGATAATGGGATTACCCAACCGATCTATGATATAGGGAATTGCACCCACATGATCTAAATGTCCATGGCTGATGATAAGACAACGTATTTTGTTTTTTCTTGACTCCAAATATTTTGTGTTTGGAACGATATAATCAATACCCGGCGTTTCTTCTTCAGGAAATTGCAGTCCGGCATCAATAACAATGATATCGTCGCCATATTCAACAACAGTCATATTGCGGCCGATTTCCTCTGCGCCGCCAAGAGGAATAATCCGAATCTTTTCATTAGAATGTTTTTGATGATGATATTTTTTTTTGTATTCTCTCATATTTGCTCTTTTTGCTCTTTATGCCGGAGAAGGGATTTGAACCCTTACGAGATTATTCTCACAGCGCTCTGAACGCTGCGTGTCTGCCGATTCCACCACTCCGGCGATATCTATTATCGGCTGAAAATTTTCCAAACTCTATCTGTATCCATATACCATTTATAGATTTGAGAAAATCTTTCTGAGGGTATAGTCGTGCTGATTTCTTCATCTATACCCTTTAATTCTCTAGGAACTATATAGATATAATAGGGAGAATAAAGAAAGACTGCTGGTAAATCTCTTTTCATTTCTTCTTGGAATTTTTTATAGAGATCTTTTCTTTCATTTTCGTCAGAGACTGTGCGGGCTTTTTCCAAAATCTTGTCAACACTTGGATTAGTGTAAAGTGCAATATTCAGCCCAGGGTCATTTCTTTGGGAAGAATGCCAAAAGACAAAAGGATCTGGATCTCTTCCGACAATTTCCCCAAAAAGCAAAGCATCATATTTTCTTGGCCTAATGACATTTTGATTGAGATCTCCTATCTCAAAGACTTTTATATCAATCTTTGCCCCTAATTGCTCCCAGGTGGATTTTAATATTTCAGCGACCTGTTTTAATTCAGGAATGTTGGAAGTGGATATAGAGAATTCAAATGTTATAGTTTCCTTTTTTATCTTTTTCTCCATTATACCATTTTCATTTAGGGACCAGCCATTTTTTTCAAGGATGCTCTTTGCTTTTTCTAAAGAAAATTCATTCTTCTCATTATCTTCTAGTGCTCCAAATGATCCAGGCGGTATGGCATTATTCAATTCTATGCCGAATCCTTTGAGGACCTCTTGGACTATTTTTTCTCTATTAGTGCCGGTCGTCAGAGCATCGTGTACTTCTTTTTGCGTAAATATTTTAGAATTATTTTGATTGAAAAATAGTCCAAAGACCCTTGGCAATGAAAATACTTTTAATTTACTGTCTTTCAACTGCAATTCATTAATTATCTGCGGAGGCACAGCGCCCAAACTATTAATCTCTCCTTTTCTAAAAGCATCAATCATCTTAGTCTCCGAAGAGAAAAATTTAACAACTAATTTTTTAATGTAGGGTTTGCCTAATGCAAATTTTGCATTTGGGATCAGGGTATAAGAAGTGATGATGCCGCTGGAATCTCTGTTGACATCTTTAATTTTAAAAGGTCCGGAACCAATAGATTTTATATTCAAGTCGCTAAGAGCCATTAATTCTGAAGAGGCATCTTTCCAAAGATGTTTGGGCATTATTCCGATCGTGGTGTTTTCCAAAAATGGTGCATAAGGTTTTTGAAGAATAAATTTTACTGTGCAGTCATCTATTTTTACCACATCCACCCCTTCCCAGCTTGCCCTCCTCGGGCTTTTTAAGATTGGATCAGTAGTCTGCTGGATTGTAAACACTATATCATCACTGGTGAGTTTTTCTCCGTCAGACCACTCTAGGTCGGGTTTGAGGGTAAAAGTATATTCCAAACCATCCTCAGAAATCTCGTATTTTTCAGTCAGGTCCAGCATCAACCCGCCTTTATTATCAGATCTCATCAGCCCGGAATAGATCAATGATGCCATATCTCGATCTGCATCAGAGATTGCCAGAAGAGGATTGAGGGATCGCGGTGTGCCGACAATACCCTCCATCAATTCTCCGCCCTCACCAGGAACTGTAATAGAAATATAATTATTTGCTTTCCAAAGCAAGACTACGGCCGTGGATAGAAAAATAACCGTCAAAATTGAAAAAGTAACCCTTTCTTTTTGGCTGAAATTTTTCAAAATATAAAGAAGCTCCCCAGAAGAAGGTAACCTAAGACGTTTTTTTACAGCAGAAAATATATTGCGTTCCATTCGTAAAGAATTCTAAAATTCAGAAATTATTTTATAAACAGAGAGATTATGCTAATGATTACAAATAAGATAGCAAAAATAATCGTTGTTGTAAATAGTATTTTTTCAAATCCTCTTTTTGTATGATATGAGGCTCCGCTTCCGCCAAAGGCAATGCCAAGCCCGCCCCCTCTTTGCTGGAGAAGAATGGCTGTGATTAAAACGCCGCAGATAATGAGTTGAGTGATTTGCAGAATATTAGCCCAAAAAGACATTATTTGGCATTATATAAAATCTGTAAAAAAAAGCAACCCCGTGTATGAGGCCACCCAATTTTGCACTTTTCGGGCAGTTGGTTAATTGGTAAAGATAACATAAATTGTAGCGGAGACAATTTGTTTTGGAAAGCATGATGGACTCTTTTTGTGTTGTACCAGATAAG
>JBFMFK010000014.1:0-15344 GCA_040752125.1 Patescibacteria group bacterium
GATGTTAGTATTATCAATAAAGCTCTGTCTCATTATTTAAAATATTACAATGAACAGAGATTGCATTTAGGAATCAATTTGCAAACCCCACTTCAGGTGATTACAAGCTATTGGGGATAATTATGCACACAAACCCCAGCCGCACACAGAACAAGAAAGACATCCTTCTTTATGAGATAGGAGAATTTTGCAATTAGGACAATGGGTGGGCCGGCCGCCATTCTGGAGAAGACTCCCGTTATTTTCTTCAAATAAAACACTGGAAGAAACAGCCGGATCTTTATAAACAGCCATGCCGTCTGTTTTTACATCGGTCATTCTCACCAAATCCTCTTTTTCTTTCTTTTTGTCTCTAGTTACCAAAACTTGATCTTTAATAGATTTATCTCTAAAGACAGTCACGGCCTTGCATCCTAAATCATAAGCCAAGAGATACGATTTTTTGACATCATCGATTGTTGCATGTGAGGGGAAATTATTTGTTTTTGAAATTGAAGAGTCAACCCATTTTTGGAAAGAAGACAAAGTTTTGATATGGTCTTCAGGAATAATGTCATGCGCCGTGACAAATATTTTTTTAAATCTTGGCGGGATGTAGGCGATTTTCGCAACAGAACCTCCGCTATTTACAATATCTCTTATGAGTATTTCATCAAAAAGCCCTTCTCTTAACATTACCTTTTCAAAAATGGGATCAATATAATAAAAAGATCCCACAGAAACATTTTTTTCAAATGCCAAAGAGAAAACAGGCTCTATCCCCGATGAACATCCTGCAATCATTGAAATGGATCCGGTTGGAGCAATTACTGTTGTATAGCTATTTCTGATTCCGTATCGTTTTATATTCTTCACGAGATTTTTCCAGTCAAGATGCCAAAATTTTTTTTCATAAAAACCGCCGAAGGGAAGTTTACCATCCGGATAAAAACTTTTTTTATAATATGGAAATGGTCCTCTCTTTTTTGAAATCTCTATAGATTCAAGTTTTGAGTGATAATTTATAAATTCAGCAATCCTTTCCATAATTTCTCTGCCTCCCGGAGAATTAAAAGGAATTTCAAGATCGTACAATAAGCTTGCAATCCCCATAATCCCCAATCCTATCTTTCTGGTATTTAATGACATTTCCTCAATTTCCTTCAAAGGAAAGACATTGATATCAATAACATTATCAAGAAGCTTGACGGCAGTTCTTACTGTTTCTTCTAACTTAACCCAATCAATGGTCTTTCTATCGTGCGAATCCTTCTTGACAAATGCCCAAACATTTATTGAGCCAAGATTACAGGATTCATTGGGATAAAGCAGGACCTCGCCACAGGGATTGGTGGCCATAATTGGCCCTAGGGTCTTGAAAAAGGGGTTGAATTCATTGACTTTATCATTAAAGATCACGCCTGGCTCACCTGATTCCCAAGCCTGGTAAGCAATCCTGTCTAAGAGGAATCTGGCAGAAATCTGACCCACAGTCTCTCCTGTTCTTGGATTTATAAGAGGATAAGGCTTATCTTTTTTATAATAATCCCAGAAATCTGTCATCATCATCACTGAAATATTAAAATTGCGAAGGGATTTATTTCTCTCTTTGGCAGTTATGAATTTTTCAATATCAGAATGATTGGAATTCATAATTCCCATATTGGCCCCCCTTCTGATTCCTCCTTGCTTTATAACTTCAGTCAAAGTATCAAAGAGCTTCATAAAAATAATTGGACCAGAGGAAGATCCGCTGGTGGTTTTAATATAATCTCCCTCGGGACGAAGTTTTGAAAAATTATACCCAAGCCCCCCGCCAGCCTTGAAGATAATTGCGGCTTTCTTAAGTGTGTCCATGATGGAATCAATTGAATCCTCTATATCAAGAGCGAAACAGGCAGAACCCATTCCAAGATAATTCCCAAAATTGGCAATGGCAGGAGTATTGGGCATAAATTTTCTTTCAACCATTATGTTGTAAAAATTTTCTATTGTCTCTTCTTGTTCAGTAAAAAAATTTTTCTTTAGCATTGAGACAAGAGTAGCCCACTCAACCTTGATTTTTCCTCCGTTTTTCATTCTTGAAAACATATCGTAGAGGCCTTTGATGTGAAAACGGTTTAAAATAAATTTTCCAATTTTTAATTTCCCGACAAGATCAGTTATCTTTTCCTCACTCAATGATTCTTTTTCATGATTCTCAATGATTTTTCTTTCTTTCCTATCAAATATTCTTTTGTCATAAACAATCTCTGGCAGGGCCGCGTGTATTGCCACTCTTAAAAATAGTTCTTTGGGTGATTCAATCACATTGCCCTGATCATCTTTTTTAAGATAGCGACTCCTGAGAACACGTAGTGCATTGGGGTCAAATCTTTTATCAACTTCATCAATCTCTTCTTTGTTCAAAATCTGCTGTTTTTCTCTTCTGATCTCTGTTCTTTTCTCGCGATAAAGAATATAGGCTTTTGCAATCTTTGCATAACCTTTTTCTATGAGTGTTTCTTCAACAAGATCTTGTATTTCTTCAATAACAGGTATGAATTTTTTGGATTCTTTGTGTTTCTTTAGAAGTTTTTGGAGAACAATATGAGCTAAATCAGAAGCTATTTTGCGATTAGGATTGCCACTTGCTTCAAACGCCTTGAAAATTGCTCCAGCGATCCTTGAAAGATCAAAAGGAACAACCCTTCCGTCTCTCTTCTGTATTTCTTTTGGAATTCTTAATGGTTTCTTAGAAATTTTTTGCATGATGTATTAATCATAACCCAATTGAAAAAAATTTTCTTTGAGATTTATCCACAAAAAAACAATGCAAAAAACAAAAAACAATGGTTGTAAATCCTGAATTAAGAAATTTTTGTGAGATTTGATTTTTCTTGAGAAATCATTATAATTTTTAATGAAGTTTAAAGGCGCCATCGTCTAGTCTGGCCTAGGACAGCGGGTTTTCAATCCGTTAACTGGGGTTCGAATCCCCATGGCGTCATATTTTGACAAGCTCAATATAAATTATAATCCAAAGGAGGCGTGCCAGAGTGGCTGAATGGGCCGCACTCGAAATGCGGTATCCCGCTAAAAGCAGGATCGAAGGTTCAAATCCTTCCGCCTCCGAATGCGAATTCTTGCTATTGAAACATCTTGTGATGAAACAGCGGTCGCTGTTGTAGAAGCCAGCGGTGGCATGAAGCGGCCGCAATTCAGAATTTTGTCCAATGTTGTTGCGTCGCAAATCAAAATCCATGCCAAATGGGGAGGCGTGGTACCAAATTTAGCAAAGCGAGAACACCAGCAAAACTTGCCTATAGTGCTTAATAAAGCATTAAAAGAAGCAAGATTACTCAAAATCACCAAGAGAATTCCAAACATAAATTTGATTGCAGTTACTGTTGGTCCTGGTTTAGAGCCGGCACTTTGGGTTGGAATTAATTTTGCCCATGACCTAAACAAGGTTTGGGACAAGCCGGTTATTGGAGTAAATCATATGGAAGGACATATCTGGAGTTTTTTGCTTTCGCAAAAAACTGAAAAACCCAAATTACAAATTACAAATTACAAATTACTTTTTCCAGCACTTGCCTTGCTGGTCAGTGGTGGACACACTGAATTGGTTTTAATAAAAGATTGGCTTAAATATAAAATAATTGGCCAAACGCGCGATGATGCTACGGGTGAGGCCTTTGATAAAGTTGCAAAAATGCTAGGACTTCCCTATCCCGGGGGTCCGCAAATCGCAGCTTGCGCTGCTCAAATTTCTAAATCCAAATTTCTAATTTCTAAACAAATTCCAAATTTTAAATTCCAAATTAAACTTCCGAGGCCGATGATCAATTCCAAAAATTATGATTTTTCATTCTCTGGTCTAAAAACAGCCGTATTATATTTGTTGAGAGATATAGAGGCTGGGAAGTTTGGCTTCCGTAAGATTCCATTCAATGACTGTCTTAAAAGAAGCCAACTTCCCATCCCGCTTGTTGCTGAAATCTGCAAAGAATTCCAGCAGGCAGTCATTGATGTGCTTATTTCAAAGACTATAAAAGCAGCCAAACACTATAAAGTAAAAACCATAATCATTGGCGGCGGCGTAGCAGCCAATAAAGAACTGCGAAAACAATTCAAACAAAAAATATCAGACGTAGCACTTACCAGCGATAGCAAATATAAGTATGATCTCCTTGATCTCCTTTTGCCTGACATGAATTTTACCACTGACAATGCTGCTATGATTGCCGCAGCTGCTTATTTCTCTGCGCTGAAAAGGAAATTTAGAGACACTAAAAAATTAAAAGCAAATGGAAATTTAAGTTTTTCTACCAAGCAATAACTTTTACCATATCAACATCAGCATCTTCATTGGAACCGGATATTTTTCCTCTGAAACGGAGCTTGAGATTGGATATATTATTTAGTTCAATAGCCGCATTATGCCAGGTATTCTCTGGGTCAACATTTCCTATTAAGCGCGCCTTTTCTATCCAATTTATTCCTCCGTCAGTAGAAACATCAAAGGCAAGATATTCTCCTTTATCTAAACTACTCTCAATATACCAAGAGAAACTAATAGTTGCGTTTGTTTTTCCTTTAAGGTCTAGAGGAATAGAAATTAGTTGTGCGTCATTAGCACGTCCATCAACTTCAGCAGAATAATTTCCATTTATTGCTCTTTGCGAAGATTGGAACCAATCATTTTGAGAATCTTGAGTCCATTTCCCAAATCCACTTTCAAAACTATCTTCAAAAACCGTGATTTCGGTTGGAGCTTCGCTTACAGTGATAATAAATGTTTGGATGTCTGATAATCCTTCAATATCCTCTACTTTGATTGTCACGTCGTTGTTTCCTGTTTGTTCATTAGCTGGTATCCATTCTATTAATCCGGTGGTTGAACTGATATTCATAGCCAAAGGAGCTGTAACTAAAGAGTAAGTCAATACATCACCAATATCTGGATCAGTGGCTTCTACATCATAGGTATATAAGGTACCTACAAAAGCGTTTGTTACTGGAGTTGAAATTATAACAGGAGGATCATTAATATCAGGCGGAGGACTGAATCCTAAAGCCATTGCCGCATTGACAAGACCATATCCATAGTTGTCATCACGTCCAAAAGCACCGAGGTCATCAGCTGTTGATTCTAGAATTGTTCTGACTTCACTAGGAGTTTTTGCATTACCTTTGGAAATTATAAGGGCGGCCACTCCAGCCACATGAGGTGTTGCCATTGAGGTACCTTGATAAAAATAATATCCCCAATCATTAGTGGTTCTGCCAAAGGTTTGCTGAAGCACTCCATCTTTATAACCATCTCCATTTTGATCAACATTTAAATCACCGCCAGGCGCTACCAAATCAAGGCTTGGACCGTAATTAGAATAATATGCCCGTGTCTCATCATAGCGAGTAGCACCAACAGCAATGACATAATTATTATAAGCAGCTGGATAAGAAACAGTTCCCTGACCGTCATTGCCAGCTGCAGCTATTACAGTAATACCTTTGTTATAGGCATAAGCAACGGCTTCTTCTAAATAAGATGCTGAAGATGAACCACCTAAGGAAAGATTAATAACTTTGGCGCCATGATCAGCAGCCCAGCGAATGCCATCAGCCACATCGGCATAAGTTCCGCTTCCATACTTGTTCAAAACTTTAACAGGCATAATGCTTGCTCTATAAGCAACACCAGCTACGCCAATACCATTATTAGTACTTTGAGCAATAGTTCCAATTACATGCGTGCCGTGACTATTGTCATCGTTGGGATGGGTATCATTATTGACAAAATCATAACCTGCAACAAAAGAAGTATTAGCTAAATCCGGAGCAAGATAATATTTTTCAAACCAACTTGGTGAATAATTTTCATAAGCCGCGCCAGTATCAATAACTGCCACTATTGTTCCTAAACCATTGGAAATTTCCCAAGCCTCTTCAGTTTCAATTCCGCCGTAAAGAGAATTATCCAAATGCCACTGATAGGAATAATAAGGATCATTAGGGATGAAAAAAGCATAAGCAATATAATTGGGTTCAGCATAAGCAACATCAGGATGGTTTTTATAGCGTCTGATGGCGCTTTCAATATTGTCTCCAAATCTTAGAGGAATTCTCCGAAAACTCTGCTCGCCTTTAAATTTTACGATAATTTCATCTTGCCGATATTCTATATTTTTATTAATTATTTCTTTCGGATCAGTCCTCTTCTCAAATAAATCAAGATTTACCAAGCCTTGACGAAATTCTCGGGCAGCCTGAGCAACATTGGCCAGATTAAAGAAGACCACACCTAAAATAACTATAAAAACTAAGGGAATTTTTATCTTTTGCATATGCTTTAATTTTATCTCTAAGAATAGTGGCTTGTCAAACTTTTTTTACCACAGGAGAAAATCTTCAATTTCTTCTTTTATTTTAAGTATTTGGTCTTTTATATTAGCCAAGTCGCTGTCTATTGCTGAAAAAAAGTTCTCTTCTTCTAAATCTTCTTCTATCACCTTTATCACCTTAAAAGAACTGCTGGCAACTTCTGAATCTGCAAACCACCCGTAAAAAGGATTGAGCGAAGGATGGCGGCCAATAGCTTTAATCTGAGCATAGTTTGTGTAAATTCCTGGCGAAGTGCTGGCATTGAGGACAACTGTGTAAGTAATAGTAATTTCCTCGTTGGGAAAAATTTCATCAAGATTCCATTCTTCTGTATGAATCATATCTCCTTGCTCGTTCTTTATAGTATCCGTAAGCACAGAATTGTATGCTTGACCTCCGTCATTGGTAATCACGATTTTAAAATCAACCGTGCTGCTTGCTGTGATGCCAAGTGGGGCATTATTGGTTTTAACAATTTTGAGAATCGGATCAGGAGTAAGAGTTATGCGTGTTCCAGTCCAGATTTCGCGATACTCTTTATAAGCGGTAACAGTTAAAGTATCTGTATTATCAACTAGATCTTCGTCAGTTTCCAAACTTGAAACACTTGCCTGGTTGGTAATAAAAGTTTCACCGAAAGGAACATTGAGATTAATAACAGCATCAAAACTAATCTCAGCTGAATCTCCTGCGGGAATAGTTCCAATGTCCCATAAAACTTCACTGCCATTTACTGAAGCATTATAATCAGAGCCATTAAATGCCAGAAGGTCTTTATCAAATAAATCTTTCAATTTTACATTGGTGGCATCAGCATCTCCTCTATTGACTATAGTAAAATGATAAGTAATTGTTTCTCCTGGACCAACTGGATTATGTGCTGTTTCTGCACGTCCGCCGAGCCAGAGATCAGGTCTGCCAAAAGCAATATCTCCGTCCCAATCTCCAAAAACATTTATTATTGCCAAGAGCCAGTTTGCTCCAATAACATTTGTATTAGCTACGTTTAAGACATTGGCAGCAGAATACGCGTTGCCAGTATTAATAATTTTCTCTCCTTCATTGCCAGTAATTTTATTTTCACCAGTTAAAGCCAGAACTTGAATATTGTTAATGATATTGGCTTCATTATTATTGCTTACGTTTAATCGCGGAGTAGTAACAGCATTCATTGAATTCTCTTCTTCTTCTAAAGCACTAAAAAGCTGGATAATACCGTTATCTTCTTTCCATAAAATACCAGGCGGAAGACTAAAAATATTTCCCGACCAATTGCCATGGACCTGAAGAAGCATGAGGAAAGAATTGTCGTTAAAGATATTGGTATTCACTTGGTTAATGACATTAGTACTTGAGGAGGCATCACCTGTTTGAATTATAGCTGTTCCTTCGTTATTAATTGATTCATTCCCGCCTGTATCTGCATTAACATCAATCTTATTTTCTATATTTGCCTGATTATTATTTTTTACTTTAGTATTTCTAGAAGGAGAATAGTGATTTTTAGAGAAAAAATTAGAGAAAAATTCTTTCCCGGGAAAAACCATATCGCCTGTCCATTGGCCAAAATTATTAAAAGCCAAAAGAAGATAATTTGAATCTACTATATTAGCATTGGCAATATTAACCACATTAGCGCCTGCATAAGCATCTCCAGTCTCAATTACTGCCTCTTCGCCATTGTTATTGACTTGATTATTTCCAGTTGAAGACCGGACAATAATATCGTTAATAATGTCAGTTCTGTTATTATTTTTGATAAAAATATTTTGGCAGCAAGGATGGCAGGTTCCAGAAGGATCGCAAGGGTCGCAATTGCAATCTGATGATGAATTTATATTATTGCTTGTATTCAAAAGTTCATTCTCTCTCAAATCAAGATTTTCATTGAATCCGAAGAATTTATTTAAGAGAAGAAAAAGAACTGAAGAATCAAGAATGTTAGTATTAACAACATTGATGACATTTGCCTCAGCAACAGCATTACCGGAATTGATAACCACATTTTCACTGCTGGAGGCAGTATTTGTGCCGGTTTCAGAAGAAATTTCTGTTCCATTTTCTACACTAGCTTCATTATCATCTGTAACAGCAATATCACCGTCAGTTTCTGTAATATTGGTATTAACAGTATTTTCTGTTTCACTTTCAGCAGTCGCATCTCCTGTTTCAATAACAGTTTCTTCGGCAAAAGCAGTTGCCAGAGAAAAGATATCAAAAATATTTTCAAAAAAAGATTTGATTGTTTCTTTAAAGTCTTCCCACCATTCTATTTTTGTTTCAGTTTGTTCAGTTTGTTCGGTTGAATTATCGCTCAAATCAACTTCGTAATTCTTCTCGCTCTTTTCTCCGTTGATTTCAGTTTCCTGATGGACAACTGCCGTATCGTCATTGGCCTCAATCTTGCTTTGCACTTCTGCCGCCTTTTCGCTGGATTCAATTTCAATCGGCTCAATTTCTGTCCCATCAATTACATTTCTGATTTCAATCTTTATTTTCCCCTCTCCTTCTGTTATTTCTCCTTCTTCACTTGTATTGTCTCCAGTATTGGCGGAAACATTGACTTCATTGATAATTTCAGCGCTGTCGCCAGCACTTTCTTCCCAAGGCAGAATTTCCTCAAAATTCCCCCAAAAATCATCAAAGGAAAAAGCCTGACAAGATAAAGTCCCTGTTGCCAAAACTAAAAAAATAGCAAAGATAAAAACGCTTGTTTTGAAAATTGCCTGCCCCGTAGCATTCCGAAAGAATTGCTTTGGGGAAAATTGGACATTGGAAATTCTCATATTTCCTTCGAATGAATCCTCAAAAAAAATTTTTAAGGACTCATCCAAAGGAAGGGACAGGATTGCCCTTCCTTGTTCATTTCAGAATTATCTGCGAATCCTGGTGATATTGGTGTTAACAATATTAACCACCTTAGCTTTGGCATAAGCAGAACCAGTATCAACAGTACCGCCATTGCCGCCATTACCGCCATTGCCACCTTCACCAGCTGTAGCACTGCTATAATTATGGGCATCTGCATAACCAGCATCACCGCCATTTGCGCCACCACCAGCAGTAGCCTCATTCATACCAGTGTCAGCCATAACACCAACACTATTTCCAACCAAGGTATTCTTATTCTTGTTCCACACAACGCTGTCATCAATGCAAGGGCAAGGATCTTCACAGGAATCACCGCAAGGACAACCGCAAGCATTAATTTTGGTCTTATTGGTATTAACAACATTTACTACTTTGGCTTTAGCATAGGCATTGCCAGTAGTAATATTGCCTCCATTGCCGCCATTACCGCCATTACCACCGTCATCAGTTATAGCAGTACTGTGGCAACTAGCTGTGGCATCACCAGCATTACCACCAGATCCACCAGAACCACCATTGGCAGTATTGCCACCTGTGTAAGCACCAACCATGACTTCATTAACTACTGTTGTATTCTTATTTGTATTCATCACTACAATGTCAGGACCAATAAAGGGACCGTTTGGTAAAAAAGCTAAAGCTGGAGTGGCAGACATCATAAGAGTCAATATTGTTGAACTAGCTAATAGTTTTTTCATAAAATTAGTCCGGAGTAGCCAGTCATTAGTAATTAGATAAATTTAAATACTAACTACTTTCTACCAACTACTTTCTACTAATAAAATCGACCTTTAGAAAATTCCTCCCATATTTCGGGCCCTTTGAATGGAGCCCATATCTTATCCTCATTCATTAAGGACAAGAGACGGATTCCATTTATTAAAAAACAAAAAAGCCACCATTAAAAACAGTGGCAAATTATCTAACTCGTTATTAATCCAGTTTGGAGCTCCGACCTTAGATATCATTATTTTTTATCCAGTCCCTCCACCTGGATTTTTAATTGTTACTTTTTATATTCCTTTCTTGCTTATAATTATAATATATAATTATAATATAATAGTAATAAAAGAACGGCAATAAATTTACAGTGATTTATCCACAGCTTTAAAGGACATTCTTGGGCACCGAAATTAGGGAGGAATTCATCTAACACGGTGCCCAAGAATGTCCTTTAAAGAAATGCAAAAAAATATTAAAATACCTAAAAGATTGAATATTTTTGGGAAAATTGGTAATGGACAAGGAATAGGTGGACAATAATAATTTATCTATTTTTTCTCTGATTGTCAATGAGAGAAAAAATTATTAAAACAGAATTTTTATTATGTCAAATCAGAGTTTTTAATGGACAGTTTTTGGACAATAATCCTTTTTAATATCTAAAGAAAATGATGGATCTATAAAATAACAGTTATTTCTGATAAAATAAAATAAGTGAATGTTAACGAAAAATTATTAAAACCTTATAATCCTGCTGAAATAGAGGAAAAGATTTATAAACTCTGGGAAAAATCCGGCTATTTTAATCCTGACAATTTATCTAAAAGCTATAAGCTAAAAACTAAAAGCTATTGTATTGTCATTCCGCCGCCTAATATTACTGGCTCTCTCCATATGGGCCATGCCTTAAATGCCGTTATTCAGGATATTTTAATCCGTCAAAAAAGAATGCAGGGCCATAAAACATTGTGGCTACCAGGCACTGACCATGCTGGCATTGCCACGCAGAACGTAGTGGAAAAAGAATTGAAAAAACAAGGATTGACCCGGCATAATTTAGGTAGAGAAAAATTTATAGAAAAAATATGGGAATGGAAAAAAAAATATGGAAATTTAATCTTAGATCAATTAAAAAAGCTCGGCGCTTCCTGCGATTGGTCAAGATTAAAATTTACAATGGATCCAGATTATGCCAAGGCGGTAGAAATTGCTTTTTTGCATTATTATCAAAAAGGTTGGATTTACCAAGGAGACAGAGTTGTAAACTGGTGCCCAAGATGCCAGACTTCTCTATCAGACTTGGAATTAGAGTACGAAGATGAAAAGGGAAAACTTTGGTACATAAAGTATCCCTTGGCAAATTTCAAATTCCAAGATACAAATTCCAAACAAATACCAAATACTAACTACATCGTTGTGGCCACCACACGACCAGAAACAATGTTAGGAGATGTGGCGGTGGCTGTAAATCCTAAAGATAAAAGATATAAACATCTTTTTGGTAAAACTGCAATTTTACCAATAATAAATCGCGAAATTCCTATTATTGCAGACCAGGCTGTAGAGATGGATTTTGGCACTGGTGCTGTAAAAGTCACGCCAGGCCATGACATCATAGATGCAGAAATTGCTGACAGGCAAAAGTTACCTTCGTATATTGTCATAGACCAATATGGGAAGATGACTCAGGAAGCAGGCAGGGATTTTGAAGGATTAAAAATTTTAGAAGCACGTGTAAAAATAGTTTCCATACTTGAAAAACAGGGCTTGATTGAAAAAATAGAAGATTATGATTTGAGAATCGCAAAATGCTATAGGTGTGGAAGCATTATTGAACCGCAGAAAAGCAAGCAATGGTTTTTGAAGATGGCTGAACTGGCAAAAATGGCAAAAGATGCTGTTAAAAAAGGTAAAATTAAATTCCATCCCAAGAAATGGGAGAAGGTTTATTTTGATTGGCTGGACAATATAAAAGATTGGTGTATTTCACGCCAAATATGGTGGGGACATAAAATCCCACTACAAGGCGTTGATGATGTCTTAGACACCTGGTTTTCCTCTGCTTTATGGCCGTTTGCAACGCTTGGTTGGCCAAATGAAAAAGCAAAAGATTTAAAAGAATTTTATCCAACGCAGGTTCTTTCCACCGCCAGAGATATTATCAATCTCTGGGTAGCCAGAATGATTTTCTCAAGTCTGGAATTTATGAAAAAGGAGCCATTTAAGGATATTATTATCAATCCCACTGTTTTAACTAGAGATGGCAAAAGAATGTCAAAATCTCTTGGCATTGGAACCAATCCCATGGAACTAATTGAAAAATACGGCGCTGATGCCATACGGTTCGGATTGATTTATCAGATGATGGGCGGCCAAGATATGCACTTCAGCGAAGAACATTGCGTGGCTGGTAAAAAATTCTGCAATAAGATATGGAATATCAGCCGATTTGTGCTAACACAAATCGGAAATTCCAAAATCCAAGAAACAAATATCAAACAAATTCTAAAATCCATACCTCGCCGGCAGGCGGGCAAATTACAAAAAGAGGATAAACAAATTTTGAAAAAACTGGAAAAAATTATTAAATCTGTCAATAAAGATCTGGAGCAGTATAGGTTTGGGCAGGCACTCCATATTATTTATGATTTTATCTGGCATGAATTCGCTGACCACTATATTGAATACTCCAAAAACAACAAATCAGAAGAAATTCAAAATACTTTATGCTTTGTCTTTTATACCATCCTAAGACTTCTTCATCCCTTTATGCCTTTTATTACGGAAGAGATCTGGCATATAATGGGTTTTAAAAATTTGCTTTTGATTGAAAGATGGCCGCAATAAGTAATAATATTTTATTTGCTGTTTTCGTAGGATTTTTGCCATCTCTCCTCTGGCTTTGGTTCTGGCTTAAGGAAGACAAAAACCCTGAACCGCAAGCCATGCTCTTTTTAACCTTTTTCGCAGGAATGGCGGCTGTTATCGTTGCCTTGATCTTGGAATATTTAACTGCATTTATTGAGCACGTTTTGAGTATTGAAAAAACTGTAATAGGCGGCATTTTGCTTCTTTTGTCATGGTCGGTTATAGAAGAATCTGTGAAATATTTTGCTGCAAAAAAATCTGCTTTAGATAAGGAATGTTGTGATGAGTCAATTGATATTTTAATATATATGATTACAGCGGCTCTGGGATTTTCTGCCCTGGAAAATATCTTATTTTTATTTAAAACCGCCAGTCTTGAGGGGTTTTTATCCGGCTTTCTTGTAGGAAATATGCGCTTTTTAGGTGCCACCCTGCTTCACACAGCCACTTCAGCCATCTTTGGCGCAGCCATCGCCTTTTCTTTTTTCCACAAAGAAAACAGAAAACGCAATGTCATAGGCGGGTTGATTATTGCTTCTGTTTTGCATTTTGTTTTTAATTTCCTTATAATTAAGAACAGCGAGGCGATTATGATTAAAATTTTCATTCCGCTTTGGATTATCATTATTTTTGTAATCTTCATCTTTGAAAAAGTGAAACGAATTAAAAAATAACTTTAAAAATATGCCAAAAAACAAAAAATCATTTTTTGAAAGATTAACAGGATCCTCCCATATTGATGAATCTGAAGAGAAAAATGTGGAAAAACTAGAGAGCTCGTGGTCAGAAGAAGCCAGCGAAGAAGCACAGCTTACCATTGATGTCTTTGAGACTCCAGACAATATTATAATTAGGTCTATGGTGGCTGGCGTCAAACCTGACGATCTCGATGTCAATATTACCCATGATATGGTTACTATTAGGGGCGAAAGAAGAAAGGATGAGACAATTGAAAAGGAAAATTATTTCTATCAGGAACTTTATTGGGGAAAATTCAGCAGATCTATACTCTTACCAAAAGAAGTTGATCCTGATAAAGTAGAGGCAACCATCAAAGATGGAATTTTGACAGTCAAAATTCCTAAAATCAATAAAGAAAAAGTTCAAAAAATAAAGGTCAAGCGAGAATAATATCTGCTACGGTAGCTCAGTGGTAGAGCACTTCTCTGAAAAAGAAGGGGTCGTGAGTCCGATTCTCACCCGTAGCAATTATTTCTAATATTCTTTATTATCTTGCAGGTATGAGATTTTTTATTTTTTCTAGAGTATTAGGAGAAAGATTGGCTGAGTTCATTGCATCACTGGTTTTCTTTAATTGCTCTAGAACATTCATCATATTATTTAAATTTGTTTTTAGGCCGGAAAGATAGGGCTCTATATAATAATAAAGACCCAAGGTAATCGCAATTATCACTATCCATTTTACTATTTTAAAAATCATGGCCATTTTTCTGGCCCTCTCCATCTTCTTCAAGATATTTAGGCTTGCTTGAGAAGATTCTAAATTTTTCCTTAAGAGATCTTTTAAATACTCTTCATACATAAGATTAATAATACAAAAAAATCAGCCAAAGGGCAAAAGAGGCGATTCCCTAAAAATCAGGAATCGCCTGGAAAGATGAGAGATGAGAAAGGAAATAGCTTTAAATATGGGCGAAGAAGTGCTCCACCGGGACATTGTCTGGTATTGGCACACTGATTATAAAGTTTCCAAGATCTGACTCACCAATATCTAGGGCGAGGCTTATGAGGTCATCTTTGATCGGACGAATTTTCAATAATCCTTCTTTTTCTTTTAGGGTTGTTAATATCCTCTCACCAAAACATTTTTCAAGAGCCTTCTTGTGTTCTGAAGTTGCCCCTAAAACCTCGATTCTATTACTGCACATAATGCCGGTCAATACTTTTTGTCCCTTCATAAAATTCTCCTCTCTTTTTAAATTTTACAAATATCAATCTAAAACCAGCTAATATTACTCACCTCCTTTCTTCAATTAAATCCAATTTTAATTATAATAAATAAAAATAAAAAAACAAGCCCTGCGTTGCTGTGGAAAAAACACAGGGCTTTTAGGTTCCGCTTTAAGAGACTATCGGGCTGACATTCTTTCTTGTTTTTTTCTTCATCTGCCAATCTCGTAAAAGAAATAACAGATCGTGTTCTGCATCTTGTATTGTGTAAGAAAGAACATCGCTATTACGAAATTTCCTGAAAATTTTCTCAATTTCTTGATCCAATTGTTTTGGGAAACCGTGTATCCTTAATGAAGAAGAAACTTCTTCTATTGTTGGAGCCCCCAAACCTCCTATACGGAATCTTACCAAGAGAGTTCTTATTTTATCCATTTTCTCCACCCCCTTTTTCTGATATTTTAACATAGCAGATAATAGACTATTAATCAATACAATGTATGAGGCCACCCAATTTTGCACTTTTCGGGCAGTTGGTTAATTGGTAAAGATAACATAAATTGTAGCGGAGACAATTTGTTTTGGAAAGCATGATGGACTCTTTTTGTGTTGTACCAGATAAG
>JBFMFK010000015.1:0-44447 GCA_040752125.1 Patescibacteria group bacterium
AAAGAGAGCGTTTTGAGAAAAGGTTTTCTAGAAGGCTTGGCTCTACCTGGTAAATTGGCTGACTGCCAGTCCCACGATCCTGTGGAATCAGAACTTTTTATTGTTGAGGGAGATTCAGCTGGCGGCTCAAGCAAACAGGGAAGAGACAGGAGAATTCAGGCGATTCTTCCGTTGCGGGGGAAAATTTTAAATGTTGAACGGGCAAGAATAGATAAAATGCTAGCTTCGAAAGAGATAAAAGCCTTGGTGATTGCATTAGGTGCAGCCATTGCTGATGAGTTTAATATAGAAAAATTAAGATATCACAAGATTATTATTGCCACTGATGCTGATGTTGACGGTGCGCATATCAGAACATTACTTCTTACGCTTTTTTACAGGTATTTTTTACCTGTCATTGAAAAAGGATACGTATATATTGCTTTACCTCCTCTGTATAGAATTCAGAAAGGAAAAGAAGTTTTTTACGCCTATTCTGACGCAGAGAAAAATAGAATTATTGGCAAAGGAGCCGCCGAAGGCGAGCCTCGCCAAGTGCGGGAAGGTTTCAATATCCAGAGATACAAGGGATTGGGCGAGATGAATCCCGAACAGTTATGGGAAACAACAATGGACCCCCAGCGAAGAGTTTTGAAACAAGTAACCATTGAAGATGCAGAAGAAGCAGACAGGATTTTTACAATTTTAATGGGGAAAGAAGTGGAACCGCGCAAGCTCTTTATCCAAACCCACGCCAAAGCGGTCCAAAATCTGGACGTGTAAAAGAATCTATAATTTTCATGGAAAATATAAAAATTGAAAAACTGAAAGAAATTATAGATATTGTTTTTCGTGGGCCGATATCTCCTGAAGCCATTGAAGAAATTGCAACTTAAATCATCAAATTACAAAGTAAATTTACGATATTATTTTATTTTTATGGGCTTTATGGGCTAACACAATATTCTATTTCTTTTCCTTGTTCCCCGCAAAAAATACCGAATATTTCTCCATCAATGTCTTGGTTTAAGGCAATATTTTTAGATTCAGTTAGAATCGCTCTTAAAATATAAGAATTATCATCTGGAGAATTAGCATATTTATATTGATGTTCTAGATTTTCTTCGGCACATATATCAGAAGGTAATTGTGCAATAAATTTAGGTTTTAGGAATTTTTCTAATTCAGTGTATTCTTTAACAGGAGGGTAAGAATGAAATTCATCATAATATAATTCAAGTGCTAATTGAACCTGTTTGATGTCAGCGATCCTTGTGCTGTCAGGTGAACGAGGCCCCCCTGTATTTAATGAGGTAAGAAGCAAAAAAGAAACTATAAGTAAAGCAGTAATCATTAATGCAATAATTAATATTTTTCTTTTTATTTTTTTAAAAATCAGTATTGAGAATATTAATGCAGAAATTATTATAAAAATTACTGAGGCAGCATCTAAAATTCCATTAATTGTATTATAAATTGCTATTTTTTGAGATTGTTGTAGATAATCAGAAAAAGTAATAACACTACAAGGTATGCGAGAAGGCAATTTATCTGAATAAAGCCATAAAACAGAAATTATAGATAAAACAATCAATATAATCTTAGTTGGTTTACTTATTTTGTTCATATTTTTTGATATTTTAATTTTATATCCACATCATTTTTAAAGCAAGTTTGAACTTTGCATTTGTGATGTTAAAATACAATCGTGATTTGTTATCATTTTGTTTGTTCCTAAAAAACAATTTCAACGTCCCAAATGTCCCAAACCCCCAATGTCCCAAACTAAGTTTAGGTCGGTATTTTAGAGAGAATATTCCATTTCCTTGCTATCGCTGAATTTTGGTATAATCTCAAACCTTGCAAAATTTTGACGATTTGATAAGAATAAAAATAGAAAAACACTGATTAAAAGGAGGTAAATGAAATGCCGAATATTGAATTGTATGGGATAGCACGACATAGTGCAGAATCAATTACTTTAGTTGCTGTTCTTTCTAAGTTGCCGTTAAAAGATGAGATAGTGATGACAAGTTTCCAAGGGTCAATATGTGCGGATCTCAACGGTAGTCCTCAACCGTTTATTCGAGTAATTAGCACTGACGAAAACGAAATAGAAATAATAGTTAAGGCGATCAAATCAATAGAATTTTTGCATCTTGATATTGAGACATTAAAGATAAGCGGTTTTTATCCAAAATCTTGACAAATTTTTTAAGGTTCATAGCCTCTCGGAGTCCCTAGGACTCGTGCCCAGCATCGTATGGTGGCTGGGCTTTTTTTTATTTTTTCTCTTCAATTTCCTCTTTAATTTTCTCTAAAAATTTTTCTAAAGACATTCCGCCGATGTCTCCTTTTTCGCGTGAACGGACAGCCACAGAGTTTGATTTTTCTTCTTTTTCGCCAACTACCAGAATATAGGGAATTTTCTGCAATTCAGCATTGCGGATTCTTTTATTGAGAGTTTCAGGTTCATCACTAATCAAAACACTAATATTACTCTCTAATAATCGCGAATAAACTTTTTTTGCGTAAGTATTATATTTTTCAGAAATTGGAACAATGGCGATTTGAATGGGCGAGAGCCAGAAAGGCAAAGCACCGTTATAATGCTCAATTAAAATCCCGATAAATCTTTCCAAGGAGCCAAGAATGGCGCGATGTATCATAACGGGCGTCTGCTTTTTGCCATTTTTGTCAATATAAAAAGCGCCGAATCTTTCCGGCATGGAAAAATCAACCTGAATAGTACCTAATTGCCAGTCACGGCCAAGGGCGTCTTTAATATCAAATTCAATTTTTGGGCCATAAAAGGCACCTTCGCCTTCTTTAATAGCATATTTGATTTTTTTTGATTTTAAGGCACCTTCCAATGCTTTTGTTGCCTTTTCCCAGATTTTTTCATCACCTATATATTTTCCTGGCCGGGTGGCAATAAAAATTTCATAGTCATCAAAACCGAATGTTTTATAAATATCAAACGCATAATCAACCATTGATATAATTTCATTTTCTAATTGTTCGGGGGTGCAAAAAACATGTGCATCATCTTGTGTAAAAGAGCGGACACGGAAAAGGCCATGGAGGACACCAGAAAGTTCGTGGCGGTGCACAAGGCCGAATTCTGCAAATCTCACCGGTAAATCTCTATAGGAATACATTTTTTCTTTGTAAATTAACAAGCCACCAGGGCAATTCATTGGCTTAACAGCAAATTCCTGTCTTTCAATTTCTGTAAAATACATGCTTTCCTTAAATTTTTCCCAGTGGCCAGAAGTGAGCCAGAGTTTTTTGTTCAAAATCGGCGGAGTGATAACTTCCTCATATCCGCGTTTTCTATTTTCTTTTCTGACAAAATTCACCAACTCCTGAAAAATAATGACTCCTTTGGGATGCCAGAAAGGGAAGCCAGGCCCTTCTTCGTGAAAAGAGAACAAATCCAAATCTTTGCCGATTTTCCTATGATCTCGTTTTTCTGCTTCTTCTACAAATTTCAGATAATTATCTAGTTCTTTTTTTGTTTCAAAAGCCACACCATAAATACGTGTGAGCATGGGATTTTTTTCGTTCCCTCGCCAATAAGCGCCAGCGATTTTTGTGAGTTTAAATGCGTCTGGATTTATTTCTTTAGTAGATTTGACATGCGGTCCGGCACAGAGGTCAATAAAGTTTCCAGATTTATAAATTACTGGTTTTTCTTTGAGTTCATTTATTAGTTCAAATTTAAACGGTTGTTCTTGAAAAATTTTTTCTACCTCTTTTTTAGAAATTTCTTCCCGTTCAAATTTTATATCTTTCTTAACTAATTCTTTCATCCTTTTTTCCAGTTTTGGCAGGTCTTCAGGCGAGATATTAATTCGGTTAAAATCATAATAAAAGCCGTTCTCAATAATCGGCCCGATTCCAAGTTTGGCTTTGGGAAACTTTTCCAAAACCACCATTGCCAAAAGATGCGCCAAAGAATGTCTAATCTTTTCAATTTGTAGTGAATTTTGCTGAACCATTTTACTCATAAATTGATAATAACATAAATACTATTGACAATCAAAATCTATATATGATAAGAATTTACTTAGTTGAAATTATAAAAATTAAAGTAAGCCGGGGTGGTTATGCCGTTAAATCCGCATTGCAAACGGATGGTTATTACCTTAACCCCGGCCTTTTTATTTCACTCCTTCATCTCTTTTATCTCATCAGCCACTATTGAGGCATCGCCATTGCGAAGAGAAATTCTCCCCCTTACAGCGATGCAATTACCTTCACGAATTAAATGACCAAATGAATCAAGGATTTTTGGGAAGATGACGAGTTCAATACTATTGTCATAGTCTGATAATTTTACAAACAACATTGGATCGTTTTTCTTCGTCATCACTTTTCTTATTTCTTCAATCATTCCTCCAGTAACCACTGACATATTATTTGAAAAATTTTTTACATCACCTATATTTGTTTTTATTTTTTCCATTTTATCTCTTACCTTGTTTAATGGATGACCAGAGATATATAGGCCAAGCAGTTCTTTTTCCCAAGCTAATTTTTCTTCTTGAGTCGCGGGTTCAATATTTTTCAATTTTAATTCAGGGATTGATGTTTTATCTTCCATAAGTGAAAAAAGAGAGTTTTGACTCTTTAATAATCTTGCAGCCTCTCGGTTGTAGCTAAGCGCCTCATCAATTGTGGCAAGCATTTGGTTCCTTTCGCCAAGAGCATCCATGGCGCCGGATTTTATCAGAGCCTCCAAAGATTTTTTGTTTAAGTTTCTGTGCTGAATCCTGTCTAAGAAATCAGAAAAACTTTTAAAAACCCCATTTTCTTTTCTCTCGCTTATTATCGTATCAGCTATTTCAATTCCGAGATTTTTAATTGAATAGAGTCCAAAACGTATAGTCTTATTTTTGTTTTTATCTGTATCTACAACAGTAAAATCACCGAAACTTTCATTGACATCCGGCGGCATTACTCCTATGCTCATTCTCTTGCATTCGGCGATACTGGCGGCAATCTTTTCATTGTCTCCAGCATCAGCAGTTAAAACAGCAGACATAAATTCAGCAGGATAATGCGCTTTCATATATGCTGTCTGGAACGCGATTTTTGCATAAGAGGCAGCATGAGCCTTGTTAAATCCATATCCCTTAAAAGGATCAAATAATCTCCATAATTCTTCGGATTGTTGCTTGGATAATCCGCCGTACTTCTGGCAGCCTTCTATGAAAATCTTTTCTTGCTTTGCCATTTCTTGCGGAATCTTTTTGCCTATAGCCTTGCGGAATTTATCTACTGTTTCCCAGTTATATCCAGCCAGCTCCATGGCGATTAAAAGCACATCTTCTTGGTAGGTGATCACTCCATAAGTCTGACCAATGATTTTTTCCAGCCGAGGATCTAGATAAGTAACTTTTTCTTTGCCGTGTTTCCTTCTAATATAAGTAGGTATATTTGCCATTGGTCCCGGCCTAAAGAGCGCAATCATTGCCATTATGTCAAAAATAGAAGAAGGTTTTAATTCTTTAAGCCAGCGTGTCATTCCTGATCCGCTCAACTGGAAAACTCCAATAGTTTCTCCCTTTGCCAATAATTCATAAGTTTTCTCATCATCAAAAAGAAAATTATCCAAATCAATATCAATATCGTAGATTTTTCTGACAAGTCCGACTGTATTTCCTAAGATTGAGAGATTTTTTATCCCCAGAAAATCCATTTTTAGAAGTCCGACATCCTCAACCGCATACATATCATATTGAGTTATAATTTTATCACCGTTCGGCTCTCTCTGAAGCGGAACATAGTCTGCCAGTGGCTCTGGGCTAATGACTACTCCTGCTGCATGGACAGAGACATGTCGAGCACATCCTTCAATTTTTTTGGACAGATCAATAATTTCTTTTACTTCATCTTCGCTGTCATAGAGGTTTCTTAATTCTGGGCTAATAAGTAATGCCTGATCAATGGTCATTGGAAATCCTTGTGATCCAAGGGGGATAAGCTTGGCGATTCTGTCTCCTAGGGCGTATGGTTTTCCTAGGGCACGGGTGATATCTCTGACAGCAGCCCTTGCCATCATGGTGCCGAAGGTTCCAATCTGGGCGACATGATCTTTACCATATTTTTCTTTAACATATTCAATAATTTCTTCACGGCGATCATCGGCAAAATCCATATCAATGTCGGGCGGAGAGGGACGAAAGGGATTTAAAAACCTCTCAAAAGGAAGGCTAAATTTTAGAGGATCAATATTGGTAATGCCCAAGACATAAGAAATAAGACAGCCAGCGGCAGAACCCCTGGTATTTTTTATTATCTTTTTCTCATTGGCCCAATTCATAATATCTGCCACCACTAAAAAATAAGGAGCATAACCTTTTTTATTTATAATTTCCAATTCATAATTTAATCTTTCCTCTAATTCTTTTTTATTTTCCGGATTTTCTCCAAATTTCTCCTTCAATCCCCTTGAAACAAATTCTTTTAAATAATCTTCGGCAGATTTATCTTCAGGAAGATTGATACGAGGGAAGACCCATTTTCCTAATTGCAAATCAAAATTGCATCTTTCTGAAATAAGAAAGGTATTTTCAATAGCTTCAGGAAAATCAGCAAAAAGTTTTTCCATTTCCTCGCCGGGGCGAAAGGAAAAATTTTCATTTTTCATCGTCAATCTGTCAGTGTCAGTCATTTTGGCATTTGTCTGGATGGCAACAAGAAGGTCTTGAGCATTAGCATCTTCTGGCTTGATATAATGGATATCCTGGGTGGCAACAAGCGGGATGTTTGTTTTTTTTGATAGCTCTACTAATTCCTGTTTGATTTTTTCATAGTTTTCAATATTGGGATGATGGCCGATTTCAATAAAAAAGTTTCCTTTGCCGAAAATATCTTCATATTCTTCAGCAATTTTTTCTGCTTCAGCAAATTTTTTCCTCTCAATAAGTCGCGGTATTTCACCAGCCATACAGCCCGAAAGAGCAATAAGTCCTTGGGAGTATTTGCGCAGAATTTCTTTATCAAGGCGTGGCTTGTAATAAAATCCTTCTAAATGTCCTATGGTTATTAATTTAATAAGATTTTTATATCCAGTTTCGTTTTCAGTTAGAAGAACAAGATGGTATCTTTTGTCGTCTATATTGGCCCTTTTCTGGTGCAGAGATTCATAAGCAAGATAAACCTCGGCGCCAATGATCGGTTTGATGCCGGCTCTTTTACATTTTTTGTAAAACTCAATAGCGCCGTACATATTGCCATGGTCAGTCAAAGCCAAAGTTGTCATGCCTAACTGCGAAGCCGTTCTGACCAAATCATCAATCTTCGCCAGTCCATCAAGCAGGGAATAATGGGAATGAGTATGGAGATGGACAAATCTAGATGTCATGATAGATTCATTATAACAGAAAAATTCTCCCTCCCCAAAGTTGCTAAATTATTACGAATATGATAATCTTTCAACGGATATAAAAGAATAAAGGAGGTAAGAAATGTATAAAGATAAGGTTTGCGAACATTGTCTCATAGGAATGAAAGTGTATAGTTTTTACGGACCTTTTCGTGTGTGTGAATGTGCCAAAGACATTCATCCTAAAAATTGGACGGCAGGTTTTGAAGAACCTTGTGATGGTTATCCCTCTTGTTTTACCAGAACACAAAACACTTTTGCCCAAGTAAAGAAAGGTGCACCTTGGTATGAGTATAAATTTAAATATAAACTGATACCAAGAAACGAGATGAGAAAATCAGAATCTTGCTTAAGACAAGAAGAAGAGGAAAAAAAAGAACGGGAAGAAAAAGCTAAAAGATTAAGAGCGCAAGCAGAGGATTTGTTAATAAAAGCAAGATCATTAGAAGGTAAATAATAAGAGCAAGGGCGATCCAAAAGGAAACGCCCTTTTGTTTTTATTTCCTAAAATGTTGCAAGATAAATGCGATCGCTTCTATATTGCAACATTTATAGGTAAAAGATATAATTAAATTATGGTTATAAAAAGCGAGACAAAGCAGAAAATTCTTTTATTACTAGTTGCGGGTGTAGCGCTCGGGCTTTCTCGCTCGCCAAAAAATTATTTTAAAATACTAGATGCTGTTGCCAAAGATTGGAAAGAAATAAAAAAAAGAAAATTACTCCGGATAGTAAAAGAATTCTATGAAGATAGATTGATTAACTATCAAGAAAAAGAGGATGGCACTGTTTATGTTGTTTTGACTAAAGATGGTCAAAAGAAGGCATTAGAATATAAACTTGATGAGTTAAAAATCAAAAAACCAGATGTTTGGGATAGATTATGGCGCATAGTTATTTTTGATATACCTGAAAAAAAGAAACTTGGCAGGGAGGCATTGAGAAACAAATTAAAAGAATTAGGTTTTAAGGAATTACAAAAAAGTGTTTTTGTTTTTCCCTATGAATGTGAAAATGAGATAGATTTTATTTGTGAAGTTTTTGAATTAAGATCTTATGTAAGATTATTAAAGGTAAAATCTTTCACCAATGATGAGCAATTTAAATTAAAATTTAAGTTATATTAAAAAGTAAAATTAAAATGTTACCATTCCACTGCGATCGCATTTATCTGGTAACATTTTATAACTTCTAATATAATCTAACTGTATTTAAATATGAATAAGAAATATAAATATATTTTCGGAATAGATGAAGCAGGAAGAGGACCCCTTGCGGGCCCGATTGTGATTGGTGCAATCGGACCCTTAAATCCGAAATCCAAAATCCGAAATACAAAACTTTTGAAAGGTATTAAGGACTCTAAAAAATTGGCCACAAACCAGAGAGAAAAGTGGTATAAAATTATTAAGAAAAATTTTGAGTGCCATTATGTTTCTATAAATAATAAAATTATTGATAAAATCGGCATCCAAAAAGCGGGTTTTATGGGGATTAGAAAAGTTTTGCGGAAATTTAAAAGAAAACCTGACCTTGTTTTGCTTGACGGCTCTCTCAGAGCACCAAAAAAGTATAAACAAAAAACAATTATCAAGGGAGATGAGAAAATTCCCTTGATTGCCGCTGCTTCTATTATTGCTAAGGTGGCCAGAGATAAAAAGATGTTCAAATTTCACAAAAGATTTCCCCGATACTCTTTTGACAGGCACAAAGGTTATGGCACAAGGTATCATTATCAAATGCTTAAAAAGCACGGCCCTTGCCAAATCCACCGCAAATCGTTTATTATATAACTATGGTTATACGAATGAGAAGTACTAAGGCGCATACGCGCATGAGGAGATCACATCATGCCTTAAAGGAAGCATATCTCTCCAAATGCAAAAAATGCGGGGCAGAAGTTTTGCCTCATACCCTTTGCTTGAATTGCGGCACATATAAAGACCGTGAAATTGTTGATGTCCTGAAGAAATTAACCAAAAAGGAAAGGAAGAAAAAAGAAAAAGAATTGAAAGCATCCGAAGAAAAGCAAGCAAAACCACTTGATGCAGCAGAATTGTCAAAAAGATAAAAAGCAAATTTACAATTATATGGTCAATAGACATCTATCAAGATCAATCGTGATGCAGACTCTTTTTGAGTGGGATTTTAATAATTATGACCAAGAAAAATCAAAGGAAATTTTAAAAAGGAATCTTAAAGAATTTGCCCCGGGCATGAATGAGACAATGTTTGCCGAAAAATTATTAAACGAAATTTTTAAAAACCAGAAGAAAATTGACAAGATAATTGAAAGGGCTGCGCCTGAATGGCCCCTGGAACAGATTGCCATTGTAGACAGGAATGTTTTAAGAATCGGACTTTATGAACTTATTTTTGGAAATAGAAAAGAAATTCCTCCCAAGGTAGCAATTAATGAAGCTATTGAAATTGCAAAAACTTTTAGCAGTGAATCTTCGGGCAGATTTGTAAACGGCGTTCTGGGTACTGTCTATAGAGAAATAGGTGGAGATGAGGAAGAGGTAAAAATACCTGAAGAAAAACTTGCCGGCGCCGTGGTTTATAGAAAAAACAGTGACAAATATTACTTTGCCTTGGTGCATGATGTTTTTGGCTATTGGACATTATCAAAAGGTCATCTCAATGAAGACGAGAACCCAGAAGATGGGGCCAAGAGAGAGCTTAAAGAAGAAATTAATGTTGATATAAAAATCGAGGCAAAATTGGGGACGAACGAATATATTGCCTCGGATCCCGAAAGGGGTAAGATAAAAAAATCAGTGATGTATTTTTTAGCCTCAACAGAAGACAGAAATTTAAAATTAAAAGAATCCGGAGGACTTGATGGAACGCAATGGTTTGAGATGAAAGATTTAAGCGATTTAAAAATGTATGACGATATCAAGCCGATTATTGCAAAGGCAATAAAAATACTCAGCAATATCAAATAAATGGTTAATAAATTTTCCAAACTTGAAGCAAAACTGAAGATTAAATTTAAAAACAAAAATCTTCTTATTCAGTCCTTTATTCATCGCTCATATTTAAATGAGAATCCTCCATCAGTGAGTGGATTATTGAATCATAATGAACGCTTGGAATTTTTAGGTGATGCTGTTTTAGAATTGGCCACGACAGAATATCTTTATAAAAAATATCCAGAAAAAACAGAAGGTGAGATGACTTCTTTAAGAGCAGCTTTGGTGAACGCACAGATGCTTGCAGAGATTTCAAAAGAGCTGAAATTAGAAGATTTTTTGCTTTTATCTAAAGGCGAAGCGAAAGATACAGGCAAGGCAAGACAGATTATTTTGGCCAATACCTTTGAAGCGTTGGTTGGCGCGATTTATCTTGACCAAGGATATAAGGCTGTTTTTTCTTTTTTAGAAAAAAATGTTTCTCCAAAATTGAAAGAAATTATTAGTAAAAAATTATGGGTTGATGCCAAGAGTCTATTTCAAGAAAAAGCACAAGAAATAATGGGAATTACACCGAATTATAAAGTTCTCAAAGAATCCGGCCCAGATCATGCCAAGAATTTTGTGATAGGAGTGTTTTTAGACAGTGAAATGGCGGCCCAAGGAGAAGGATTTTCAAAACAAGAGGCAGAACAGAACGCTGCCCGACATGCCCTTAAGACTAAGCGCTGGCTTACTTAAGACGCGTGATTGATAATATGTACCTCAAAAAACTTGAACTTTCAGGATTTAAATCTTTTTCTAAGCCAACAAGGCTTGAATTTCCTGTAGCAGTGACAGCGATCGTAGGTCCTAATGGTTCAGGAAAATCTAATGTGGCTGAATCTATCCGCTGGGTTCTTGGTGAACAATCTATGAAGACTCTTCGCGGAAGAAAAGGCGAAGATTTAATTTTTAATGGTTCCCAGACAGCACCAAGATTGAATAAGGCTTCAGTTTCGCTTTTTTTTGATAATAGTAAAAAAATTTTCCCGATAGATTATGAAGAAATAAAAATATCCAGAA
The DNA here is from genome assembly GCA_040752125.1 of Patescibacteria group bacterium. GTDB lineage: Bacteria > Patescibacteriota > Minisyncoccia > UBA9983 > UBA9983 > JBFMFK01. The sequence goes on from JBFMFK010000015.1 coordinate 11,359, forward strand.
AAGTTTTTAGGGATGGAAATAACGAATATCTCCTTAATGATTCTAAGGTGAGATTTCGGGATATTGTAGAACTGTTAAGCAGGATAGGAATTGGACCCTCTTCGCATAATATGATCGGTCAGGGAGAATCCGATAGGATTTTGAATACTTCTTTAAAAGAAAGAAGACAAATGATAGAAGATGCCTTGGGACTGAAGGTCTATCAATTAAAAAAAAGCGAGGCCGAAAAGAAACTTGCCAAAACAGAAGAAAATATAAAACAGGTAGAGGGGCTAAAAAAAGAGATCCAGCCTCATCTTAAATTTTTAAAAAGACAAGTTGAAAAAATTGAACAAGCACTTTCATTCAAAGAGAAACTTAGGAAGCATTACAGCGACTATTTTTTAAAAGAGAAGATTTTTTTGGATTCAGAAGAAGAGAGTATAAAAAAAGAAAGAAAATTGATAGAAAAAGATTTTTTTGCAACGAAAGCGAAGCTTTCCGAAAAGTATAGTGAACTTGAGATAGAAAAGATAAAGAAAGATATTGATTCTGTAAAAAAGGAAATATTCAATAAAGAAAGAGAAATTGATGAATTGAGATTAAAGAGAAACAGTATAGAGAGAGAACTGGGGAGGATAGAGGGAATGGTGGAAGCGATGAAATCAAGAGAGCAAATTCCCCAAGAGATGGAATTCTCCAAAAAAGAAATAAGAAATTTCTTAAAGGAGATTGAGAAGAATATTGTAAAAGGTTTATCCGAAAAAAATAATATTGATAATCTTAAATTGATTCTCGAAAAGATAAGAATACTTGTTAAAGATTTTTCCGGAAAATTAAGCGAGGATGTAACAATTCCATCTGAAAAATTAAAGATTGTGAATGAGAAGCAATTAAAAACAAAATTTTTGCTTGCCGAAACAGAGAAAAAAGAAAGAGAAATACAAAAGGCAATTGAAGAATTAAAGAGAGAAAATAGCCAAAAAGAAGATTTACTCTACATCCTTCAGAAAGAAGGTTATGAGATGGAAATAAAATTTAAGGAATTAAAAGGAGTTTTTGAAAATCTAGGTCTTAAAGAAAGAAATTTGATCTTAAGAAAAGAGGAGATGGATAATGAAATAAAAGAGGCAGCAGTCTTGATCGGAGATGTTAAATTTGAAAAATTAAATTGCGATCTCTCGGCGTGGGAAACTGAACGGGCCGCTGCCAAAAGAGAGATTGAAAAAATAAAAATTAGACTTGAAGATTCAGGGGGGATAAGTGAAGAGTTGATACGAGAATACGAGGAGGTTAAAAAAAGGAATGACTTTTTTGATAAGGAATTAAATGATCTATACCCAGCCGTCAAATCATTAGAAAATATTTTGGACGAATTGGAGAAGAAGATAAATAATGATTTTAGGGAAGGGCTTGAGAAGATAAATAAGGAATTTCAGGAATTTTTTACAGCGATGTTCGGCGGAGGAAAAGCAGAATTGAGGAGAGTCATTCCTAAAAAAGAAAAAATAGAAGATGAGGAGACAGAAAATAAGATAGAAGAGGAAGAAGAAGGAATAGAGGTATATGTCAATCTGCCTAAAAAGAAGATCAATTCCCTTAGCATGCTTTCGGGTGGTGAAAGGGCCTTGACTTCCATTGCGCTTCTCTTTGCCATGACTCAAGTTAATCCTCCGCCCTTTCTTATATTAGACGAAATAGATGCTGCACTAGACGAGGCCAATTCTCAAAGATACGGCAAGATGCTTAAAGATTTGAGCACAAAAACACAACTAATCTTAATCACTCATAATAGAGAAACTATGAAGCAGGCGGATATATTATACGGCGTGACCATGGGGTCTGACAGTATTTCAAAATTATTATCAATCAAATTCCCTGAAGCAGAAAGATACACCAGCCAATAAAAATTGACTATATGGTTTTGTTTTGATACGATAACACTCATGTTGAAGATAAGATTCCAAAAGATAGGTAAGAGACATGAATCAAATTTTCGGCTTATTCTTACTGATTCAAGAAAGCCGGCTAAGACTGGCAGATTTTTAGAGATTTTAGGCAGTTATAGTCCTGCAAAAGACACCCATAATTTTAAATCAGAAAGAATTAAATACTGGATTTCAAAAGGTGCAAAAGTTTCTGATACAGCACATAATCTCTTGCTGAAAGAAAAAATAATTGAGGGCAAAAAAGTTGACATACTGCACCATAATAAAATAAATAAAAAGAAAAAAACTGACTTGCAAAAATAAATATGTTCGTTTACAATAATATTAGACTTAATTAATATTAGACTTAATTAGACTTAATAGGAGCAGATGGGTCGAAACTGCTAAACTGGATTATAGGGCTTAAGAAAATCATAAAAAAATGGACGCTGGTAGAGATCAAGAATTTCTCGAATTTATAGTAAAAGCAATCGTTGATAAGCCAGAAGCTGTCAAGGTTGCAAGAAAGGTTGATGAAATGGGTGTCTTATTGACACTAAAAGTAGACCCAGCAGATATGGGTAAGATCATCGGCCGGAACGGCAATACAGCAAAGTCAATCCGGACTCTTTTAAGAATTATCGGCTTGAAAAATCATGCCCGAGTCAATCTGAAAGTTGAAGAGCCGGAGGGCGGTGCTGGATCGTCAAGAAAGACCGGTGAGTCAATTGACGATTTTAAAATCTAAATTACAAAAACCCGTGCTAAAATAATAACACGGGTTTTTGTATTATGAATTTTCATATTATTACCATTTTTCCAGAATCAATCAAGGGCTATTTTGAAAGCTCGATTTTAAGACGTGCGCAAGAAAAAAAAATAATTAAGATAAAATTTTATAATCCGAGAAATTTTACAAAAGCTAAACATAAAACAATAGATGATAGACCCTACGGAGGCGGTCCTGGTATGGTAATGCGAGTTGAACCGATTATTAAATCGGTTCAACTCGCAAAATCAAAAATTAAATCTCAAAAATCAAAAATAATTATTTTATCTGCTGCTGGTAAACAATTTAACCAAAAAATAGCACGTCATTGGGCTCAGAAATACAAAGATATAATTTTAATTTCCGGCCATTACGAAGGCATTGATGCCCGATTAAAATCCGTATTACGGAGTATGGGTTACGTGTTACAAGAAATTTCTATTGGTCCTTATATCCTTACTGGTGGAGAGTTGCCAGCCGCAATTATCATTGACGCTGTCTCCCGTCATATCCCAGGCGTGCTTGGCAAGAAACAATCTTTGGAAGACGAACGCGGGATGGGCATACCAGTATATACCCGACCTGAGGTTTTTGAATATCCGCCATCTGGTGGAAAAAAATACCGCGTACCTAAAATTCTCCTCTCTGGCCACCATAAAAGAGTAGAAGAATGGCGAAAGAAGCATTCAAAAAATTAAGCGATAGCTACAAGTATAAAATTTGACATCTTTTGAAACCTATTTATAATGAAGATAGTTATCAACAGGGTCTTGATAAATTTTTTAGATTTATTATAATTTATAATAATTCGTCTTTTTAGCCAATTAAGCTAAATATTTCCATATTTTGTGGGATATAAATAATTAATGAAATAATAATCAATCACCCTTTTCAAATTAAAAAGGGATATTATTTTGTGTTTTTATGCTGACTAAAAAGTATTTTTCTAAATACAAAGAATCTGCTATTGCTCTTCCCAATCTTGTTAAAATCCAACAAGATTCTTTCAATTGGTTTCTTAAGGAAGGTTTGAAAGAATTGTTTGGAGAATTTTTCCCAATTCTCGATTACACTGAAAAAGAATTTATATTAGATTTAATAGGGTTTTCTATAGGCGAACCAAAACACGACGAACTTTACGCCCGTGAGAATAATTTAACTTACGAGGCTCCGCTAAAGATAAAAGTTAGACTGAAAAATAAAAAAACAGGAATTATAAAAGAGCAGGAAATTTTTATTACTGATTTTCCTCTAATGACGCCGCGCGGGACTTTCATTATCAATGGCGTTGAGCGTGTAATTGTTCCACAACTGGCAAGATCATTTGGAGTTTATTTTACTGCTGACACATCAAAAGGTAAAAAATATTTTGGAGCAAAAATAGTACCTTCAAGGGGGGTATGGATTGAGATTGTTACTGACAGCGACGGGATTATCCATGTCAGTATAGATAGAAGAAGAAAATTCTATATCACTTCTCTGTTAAGAATTTTTGGTATGACAAAAGATAAAGAAATAGAAGATGCGTTTGATAAGATTGATAATGGCGAAATCGCTTACATCAAAAAGACTCTTCAGAAAGATTCCGCAAAAACTATTGAGGAGACATATATAGAGATATACAACCGTTTGAGACCAGGCGAGCCGGTAAATTTTGAGAGTGCCAAGGATTATGTTGATGCACTTTTTGATCCTAAAAGATATGATCTCTCCATGGTCGGAAGATACAGAATGAATTTAAGATTTGGCCGCCCCGTGAATAATATTAAATCTTATCCAAAAACTTTAACTTTAGATGATTTAGTATTAATAATCTCTAAGGTTATTAATTTAAACAATACGCCCAATGCAGAAGAAGATGACATAGATCATCTCGGCTCCAGAAGGGTAAGGGCAGTTGGTGAATTGATCCAGCAGAGATTAAGAGTGGGAATGGCCAGACTAAGAAAAAACATCCAAGATAGAATGTCTACTCTTGATGCCGCTACTCTTACTCCAACCCAGCTTATAAATAGCCGGCCGATGATGGCTGTAATCAAAGAGTTTTTTGCCACAAATCAACTGTCTCAATTTATGAGTCAGAAAAATATTTTGGATGAACTTGAACATCTGAGACGGCTTTCGGCAATGGGGCCAGGAGGTCTTACCAGAGAAAGAGCGGGATTTGAAGTGCGTGATGTCCATTCTTCACACTATGGAAGGATTTGTCCCATTGAGACACCAGAAGGACCTAATATTGGGCTGGTGGTACATCTTGCAGTCCATGCCAGATTAAATGAATATGGGATTTTGGAAACTCCTTACAGAAAAGTTAAAAATGGTAAAGTTACCAATGAGATAATTTACCTAAATGCCCTAGAGGAGACAAATTATAATATTGCTCATGCTGGTATAAATTATGATATCAAGAGCGGAGAAATTCTTGAGAGAGAAGTAGAGGCAAGAATTTATGGTCAGCCAGGCCTTGTTGCCAAAGAAAAAGTTGATTTTGTGGATCTCACCCCCAATCAAGCATTCAGTGTTGCCACCAGCCTAATTCCCTTTCTAGAAAATGATGATGCCACAAGAGCTTTAATGGGTTCTAATATGCAGAGGCAGGCTGTTCCTTGTATTTTACCTCAAGCTCCATTAGTGGCAACAGGAGTTGAAGAAAAGGCAGCGCGCGATTCTGGAAGACTGGTCCTCTGTGAGGAAGATGGAGTAGTAGAGTCAGTAGATTCTTTAGAAATAATCATAAGAGGAAGAGAAGGGGTAAAAAAGAAATATCGGCTTCTTAATTTTATAAGATCAAATGCTTTTTCTGCTATTCATCATAGGCCGATGGTTAGTGTGGGCGATAAAGTTTCCAGAGGAGATGTCTTAGCTGATAACTATTCTAGTTCTAATGGAGAATTGGCCCTTGGCCAAAATCTTTTAGTCGCCTTTCTTTCTTGGGGCGGTGCAAACTTCGAAGATGCGATAATTTTATCCGAGCGACTAGTTAAGGATGATACTTTCACCTCTGTCTACATAGAAAATTTTTCTGTAAATGTAAGAGATACTAAACTGGGTCCAGAAATTAATACCAGAGATATTCCAAATGTAGGTGAAGAAAAATTGAAAAATTTAGATGAAGAGGGAATAGTAAGGATTGGTGCTGAAGTAAGAGCTGGAGATTTGTTGGTTGGGAAAATTACACCAAAAGGTGAATCAGAGCTGACTCCAGAGGAAAGACTTTTGAGATCAATTTTTGGCGAAAAAGCAAGAGATGTTAAAGACACATCTTTAAGAATGGAAGTAGGAGGACATGGCCGGGTAATAAAAGTAAAAGTTTTCTCCAGAGATAAAGGAGATAAATTAGAGCCGGGAATAATAAAGCAGATTCATGTTGAAGTAGCACAACTGAGAAAGATTTCAGTCGGCGACAAAATGGCTGGCCGCCATGGAAACAAGGGTGTTATTTCAAAAATTTTGCCTGTTGAAAATATGCCCTATCTTGAAGACGGAACACTTGTAGATATAATCTTAAATCCCCTTGGTGTTGCTTCAAGAATGAATCTGGGCCAGATCCTTGAAACTCATTTAGGATGGGCGGCTGATAAGCTTGGATATCAGGCAATCTGTCCATCCTTAAGAGGACCTACAGAGGCAGAAATCAAGGAAAATTTGAGAAAAGCCGGCTTGCCTGAAAATGGCAAGGTCAAACTTTTTGACGGTAGAACAGGAGAGCCATTTGAACAAGAAGTTACAGTGGGGAAAATTTATATGATGAAGCTTGATCACATGGTTGAAGATAAAATACACATGCGTTCCATCGGTCCCTATTCTTTGATTACCCAACAGCCATTGGGTGGAAAGGCACAAGGAGGAGGTCAAAGATTTGGAGAAATGGAGGTCTGGGCTCTTGAAGGATATGGCGCAGCTTATACCTTGCAGGAAATACTAACTATAAAATCTGACGATATTCTAGGAAGAGCTGCTGTTTATGATTCAATCATCAGAGGAGAAAAATTTAAAAAACCCCACCTTCCAGCTTCCTTTCATGTTTTATTAAACGAATTAAAAGGTCTGGCGCTTGATATAGAACTTAAAGATATCAAACTGGAAAAATAAAAATATGGATTCTAAAATAACTGATTTTAATTCAATAATTCTGAAACTCGCCTCTTCTGAAAAAATTTTATCCTGGTCTCATGGTGAAGTTACCAGGCCTGAGACAATAAACTATAGGACTCAGAGACCAGAGAGAAATGGTCTTTTCTGCGAAAAAATATTCGGCCCGGAAAAAGACTACGAATGTTATTGCGGTAAATACAGAAGAATAAGATATAAGGGTATTATCTGCGAGAAATGTGGAGTGGAAGTGACGCTTTCCATTGTCAGAAGAGAGAGAATGGGCCACATCAGTCTGGCAGTTCCTGTTGCCCACATCTGGTTTTTGAGAAGTATTCCCTCAAGAATGGCTACTCTTCTTGGTATTTCCTTAAATGATCTTGAGCGCGTGATTTATTTTGCCGGATACATAATTACTATGGTCAATGAGACAGAGAAATTTAGAGTTTTGAAAGGATTGGATCATGAATTTAAAACTAAACTGAAAACAGTAAAGACAGCAAGTGAGAAAGAGAAACTGCAGCAAAGCTTTAATAATGCTAAATCGGAAATAGAAAATATAAAATTATATAGAGTCTTGGCCGAGGCAGAATATTATCATTTAAGCATGAAATATGGAGAGGTTTTTGAAGCCAACATCGGATCAGAAGCAATCTATAATATTTTTAAAAAAATAGACCTAGAAGCAGAAAAAAAGAAGCTAGAGGAATTACTCAAAGAGAGTTCATCCCAAGAAGCAATAAAGCATCTAAATAAACTAAATTTGATTAAATCAATGATAAAATCTGGTATCCGTCCGGAATGGATGTTTTTGAATATTATTCCTGTTGTGCCTCCTGCACTAAGACCTATGGTTGCCTTGGATGGAGGACGTCACGCAACCTCTGATCTAAATGATCTTTATAGAAGAGTTATCAATAGAAATAACCGTTTGAAGAAATTGATTGAAATCCGCGCTCCAGAAGTCATTCAAAGAAATGAGAAACGGATGCTTCAGGAGGCTGTTGATGCTCTGATAGATAATTCTATGCGGCGCGGGCAGAATCTTGCTATGAGTCAGGCCCAAAGAAGGCCGTTAAAATCTTTGGCTGATATGCTTAAGGGCAAACAGGGCAGATTCAGACAGAATCTTTTAGGCAAAAGAGTTGATTATTCCGGCCGTTCTGTTATTGTGATTGGCCCTGAATTAAAGATGCACCAATGTGGTTTACCAAAAACAATGGCCCTAGAGCTTTTTCGACCCTTTGTTATTTCGCTTTTAATAAAGAGAGAGTTGGCATTCAATATACGCGGTGCCAATAAATTGATTGACGAAAAGACACCAGAAGTGTGGTCAGTGCTAGAAGAAATAATAAAAGACAAATATGTTCTCTTGAATCGCGCTCCCACTCTCCATCGTTTAGGCATCCAGGCTTTTCATCCAGTTCTGATCGAGGGCAATGCAATTCAAATTCATCCTTTGGTCTGCTCTGCCTTTAACGCTGATTTTGACGGCGACCAAATGGCGGTTCATGTTCCTCTAAGCGATAGTGCCCAAAAAGAGGCAAAGGAGATAATGACGTCTGTAAAAAATCTTTTAAAGCCTGGCAATGGAGAGCCCGTTGTCAATCCCACCCAAGATATGATTATCGGCTGTTTCTGGATGACGAAGATAAAAGAAGGCGCAAGAGGAGAAGGTAAAATTTATTCAACCCCAAATGAGGCCATCTTGGCTTATGAATTTGGGCATATTGATTTGAGAGCGAAAATTAAAGTCCTTGTCACCCCAACTCCTAAATATATAAATTTTAAAAATCAGATTTTTGAAACAACAGTTGGACGTTTACTCTTTAACAGCGTTCTGCCCGCAGATTTCTCTTATATTAATGAAGAGATCGGAAAGAAAAAATTGGCAAATATTGTTGCCCAGCTCATTGAAAAATATGACATTGATTTGGTTCCGTCGGCATTAGATAAAATTAAATCTTTTGGGTTTGAATATGCGACAAAATCCGGAATAAGCTGGGGTATTGATGATCTCATTGTTCCCAAAGAGAAAGAAGGAATTATCAAAGAGGCGGAGAAAGAAGAATCAAAGATAAACAAATTTTTTGAAAAAGGATTGATTACAAAGGATGAAAAATATGACCGCGTTCTGGAGATCTGGCAGAATGCCAAAAACAAACTAGATGACCTTGTGCCAAATGCCCTAGATCATGAGGGGCCTGTTTATCTGATGGTTTCTTCGGCGGCGCGAGGTAATTGGAGCCAAGTGGGGCAGATGTCCGGAATGAAGGGGTTGATGGTCAATCCCGCAGGCAAGACCATTGATTTCCCCGTTGTCTCTAGTTATAAGGAGGGCTTGAGCATCTTGGAGTATTTTATAACCACCCACGGCGCACGAAAGGGTGAAGCTGACACAGCACTAAAAACAGCAAAGGCTGGTTATCTGACAAGAAGACTGGTTGATGTCGCTCAGGACATAATAATCTCTGAAGATGATTGTAAGGAAAAAAGGGGAATTATCGTCCATAAGAAAGAAATTGAAGCCTATGGCAAAAAACTATCTCAAAAAATTACAGGCAGAACTTTATCTGCTGATGTCGCTGGTTTCAAAAAGGGCCATCTTTTGAGTTATGATGATGCAAAAAAAATAGAACAATCCGGAGTTGATGAAGTTAATATATTTTCTCCTCTAACTTGCCAGTCCACTAGAGGAATTTGCAGAAAATGTTATGGATATGATCTCGGCAATAATCAGCCCATACGATTGGGGGAGGCAGTCGGTATTGTTGCTGCTCAGGCAATAGGAGAACCAGGAACCCAGCTGACTATGAGGACATTTCATACAGGAGGTATTGCAGCAGGGGGAGATATCACCATGGGTCTTCCACGTGTAGAAGAACTTTTTGAATTAAGAACGCCGGATAATCCTGCCGTCATTAGTGAGCTTCAGGGAAAAGTTTCTGAAATAAAAGAAAAAAACAGCGAAAAGAAAATAATTATTGAATCAGAAGATAACAAAACCAAAAAAGAATACCAAATCTCCTTCGGAAGACACATCATCGTAAAAATGAATGATAAGGTAAAATGTGGTTCAGCCTTAACAGACGGTTCTTTTGATGTCAAAAAGTTTTTCCATCTTGCTGGAAAGGAGGAGGGTCAAAATTATATTCTCAATGAAGTAAGCAAGGTATATACAATGCAGGGCGAAAGGATAAACGATAAGCACATTGAAGTGATTGTGCGTCAGATGTTCTCAAGATATAAGATTAAAGATCCAGGAGACTCTAAATTTAACATTGAAGAAGTTGTGGTTCGGTCTCAATTGGAGGAAGAAAATCAGAAAATCAAAGATGAAGGCGGAAAAGAAGCGAAAGGGGTGATTGAACCAATGGGCATTAGCGAAGCAGCCTTAAGCACCAATAGTTTCCTTTCGGCAGCATCATTCCAGAATACAGTCCGTGTCTTGGTAAAAAATGCTGTGGAGGGCGCGGAAGACAAATTATTAGGTCTTAAGGAAAATGTGATTCTCGGCAGAATTATTCCCGCTGGCACCGGATTTAGAAAAGAGTACCAAAAGAAAGAAGAAGAGGATATTGAAAAATAAAATTCAATCGTCTATGATAAATTTTAATTATCTATGGCTTCTCCAGTTGAGCAAATTAAATCAAGACTCAATATTGTTGATGTGGTTCAGGGATATTTGCGATTGCAAAAAGCAGGGGTGAATTTTAAAGCTCTCTGTCCATTTCATCGCGAAAAGAGCCCCTCATTTTTTGTTTCTCCATCCAGAGATTCATGGCATTGTTTTGGTTGCAATCGCGGTGGAGATATTTTCAGTTTTGTGATGGAAATAGAAAGAGTAGAATTTCCAGAGGCGCTGAAGATTTTGGCTGATAGAGTCGGCGTGGAAATAGAGCCACTAAGTCCGCAATACAAGAGCGAAAAGATAAAAATAAATCAAGTTTTGGAAGAAGCAAAGAATTTCTACCGAAATGAACTCAATAACAACAAAGACGTCTATAAATATCTTCAGGGTCGAGGATTGAATGATGAAGTTATTAATTCATTCCAGTTAGGTTATGCTCTGGGTCCGCCAAATGCCGGATGGAGGAATTTATATAATGTTTTGAAGAGCAAGAATTATTCAGATGCTGAATTGGAAAAATCAGGAATGGTCATTAGATCAGAAAAAGGATATTATGACAGATTTAGAAATAGAATAATGTTTCCAATCAACAATATCTCCGGACAAACAGCGGGATTTAGCGGAAGGATCTTTGGGGAGGAATCAGAAAAAACAGGAGGCAAATATATCAATACACCCCAAACTTTAATCTACGATAAATCAAAAATCCTTTTCGGTCTTGATAAGGCAAAAGAGGAGATAAGAAAAAAAGATTTTTGTATTATTGTAGAGGGGAATATGGATGCAATAATGTCCCATCAGGCTGGATTCAAAAACACTGTTGCTGTTTCCGGGACTGCGTTGACGATTGATCAGGTAAGAATGATAAAAAGGCTGACTAATAGTTTGGCCATTGCCTTTGACAGAGATGATGCAGGATTTAATGCGTCAAAAAAGGGAGTAAATTTGGCATTGAAAGAGGGAATGGAAGTAAAAATTATAGAAATACCAAAGGGCAAGGATCCTGCTGATGCCGTCAAAGAAGATAAGGAAGGATGGGGGAAGTCAGTAGATAAAGCCGAACATATCATTGATTTTCTGTTGAAATATTTTATGGAAAAAGAAAAAAGCAGCAGGGAATTGCAGAAAAAGATAAGAATTAATGTCCTCCCCTATGTAAAATTTTTAGATAATGAGATGGAAAAGGCACAATGGGTAAAAAAGATTGCAAAAATACTGGCTATCAAAGAAGAGCCAATTTGGGATGAAATAAAAAAGATAAGTAAAGAACTAAATGATGAAGAAAATGATAATGATAATACTTTGACAGAAATAAAGACCAACAGGACTAGATTTGATTTTTTAAAAGAGAAAGTGATCGGTTTTGCACTTTGGCAAGAAAATTGTGATGATGTAGATTTTAAAAATTTACTTGAAGAGGCAACAGAGAAATATGGCATAGATCTCGGGAAAATAAAGGACAGAGACAGATTGATTCTTTCTATAGAAATCTTCTATTCAAATTTAGAAAATAAAACAGAAGAATTCAGGAATCTGTTAGAGGAACTAGAGAAAGAAGATATAAAATCTCAACTTGAAGATCTGGCAGAGGCGATACGGAAGATGGAAATATCTGGTGAAGAAGAAAATATCAGAGAATACATCAGCAAATTCCATCTTTTATCAAAAAAATTAAATGAATTAAAATGAAAGGAAAAATTAAAAGACACAAAAAAAAATTAAAAAAAGCTGCGAGAATCAAGAAGAGATCTAGGAAAAAAGAATTACTGAAGGAAAAAATTAATACGCTGATAGAGAAAGGGAGAATGCGCGGTTTTGTCACTTATTCAGAAATCCTGAAGGAATTTCCCAATATTGAAGAAGAAATTATGCTTCTGGACGATCTCTACGCAAAATTCCAAGCCGCGGGGATAGATGTTCTAGAAGGAAAAGAACTTTTGGAGACAGCCGCAGAATCCGTGAAGAAGAAAAAAGCAACTTTTGTTTCCGAAGATACTTCTTTGGATGCTGTTCAGAGATATTTGAAAGAAATAGGCAAATATGCGCTTCTTACTCCTGAACAGGAAAGAGATTTGGCAAAAAGAATTGAAAAAGGTGATGAAGATGCTAAAAATAAGTTAATCAAAGCCAATCTCCGTCTTGTTGTTTCAATTGCAAAAAATTATATCGGCCGAAGCCCTGATTTGACTCTTCTAGATTTAATTCAAGAAGGAAATTTCGGACTTTTCAGGGCAGTGGAAAAATTTGATTGGCGTAGGGGTTATAAATTTTCAACTTATGCAACCTGGTGGATCAGACAGGCCATCGTTCGTGCTATTGCTGACCAGGCACGCACCATTAGGATTCCTGTACATATGGTTGAAACCATTTCTAAATATAAACAGGTCTTAAGAAGACTGGCGCAGGATTTAGGGCGCGATCCTCTCCCTGAAGAAATAGCTGCGGAAATGAACATGGATATTGAAAAAATTCACCAGATCCAAAGAATTGATCAAGATATAGTTTCATTGGAGGCGCCAGTAGGTGAAGATGAAGAAGATTCCACCTTGGGTGAATTTGTTAGAGAAGAAAAAATTCCTGCCCCTGATCAGCAGGCCGCATTAAGGTTATTAAAAGATCAAATTATTGAAATTCTCTCTGATCTTAGTCCTAAGGAGCAAAAAATTTTAACCATGCGTTTTGGTTTAAGAGATGGAATTACGCATACCTTGGAAGAAGTTGGTAGCGAATTCGGTGTTACTAGAGAGCGCATCAGGCAGATTGAAGCAAAGGCATTGGAAAAAATCCGCCAGCATGAAAAATTGAGAAGATTAGAAAGTTATTAAAATATTACTGATCTTTTCTATTGCTGCTCTAGTGCTGTTTTTTAAGTCTGTTTTTGCTTTATCCATTGTCTTATCATTAGCCGAAAAAATAAAAAAGAGCCCGGCAGAGAAATTCTCTGCCGGGCAGGTTCAGCTGCCGTACTTGGAACAATTCATCTTCATTCGGCCAAATAAAAATAATCTGTGACGACGGCCTCTTTTCAAAAAATCACCCCCTTTCTTCTTCAAATGTCTATTTTCTTTATATCAGAATATTGCTAAGATTGCAAAGATTGCCAAGATAGAACGAAGTTCAAATTAACTAGTCATTTTCCGCATATGCGGAAAATAGCAGAGGTAAAAGATTTGCCTGGAAAAAATTGAGAGAATAGAGGATAATAAGACTAATAAGAGTAAAAATTTTGAAAAAGAAATTTAAAATTGACAAAATTTTAATTGTACTTTTTACCCTCGCTCTCTTTGTGAGATTTTTCCATTTTAATTACCCCCCTGAATTGGTTTTTGATGAAATCCATTTCGGCAAATTTATCCGTGCCTATTTTACTAATGAAAATTATTTTGATATCCATCCTCCTTTTGGAAAATTGCTTATCTTTGAATTTGCAAAAATCTTAGGCCTTGAATCAGCCAAAGATGATTTTTTAAGCATCAGTCAGAATTATGATCCAAATATTTTGTATAAACTGCGATTACTCCCGGCATTTACTAGCGTTCTTTTTGTATTAATTATCTATCTTTTTAGCCTAAGGCTGACCGGTTCAAAAACAGCTGCCACAGTTTCCTCTCTAATGGTCTTATTTGATAATGCCATTACAGTCCATTCGCGCTTAATTCTCTTGGATATTTTTCTTGTAACTTTTGGGTTTTTGTCTTTATATTTTTATTTGTTACAAAGGAAGACAAAGAATAAAAGAAATAGGATTTTATTATTGATACTCGCTGGTCTGTTTTTGGGAATGGCCTATTCTATCAAGTGGACCGGTCTTTCCATTGTTTTTTTAATCTTTGTTCTGGCCTTTTACGATCTCCTAAAAAATAAAAAGATAGGCGAGTTTTTCTTTAAGGTCTTCTTAATTTATCTCATTTCTTTTCTTTTTTACCTTTCAATCTTTGCTATACATTTTGCCATACTTTCAAAATCCGGCTCTGGAGACGCCTATCTCTCTCTTGATTTTAGAAATAAATCCTTTGTAGAAAAATTTGTTGAGATGAATGAAAAAATGTTTTTTTACAATTCTGCCATTACCGCTGACCACCCCTTTAAAAGCAAATGGTTTGAATGGCCATTTAATAAAAAGGCGATTTTCTACTGGAATAAAAATCAGTTCTTGTTCATTCAGGAAATCTGGCTTTTAGGGAATCCGATTGTTTGGCTTTCGGCGATTTTCGCTGTTGTCCTTGGCTCAATCTTAGTTTTAATAAAAATTTGTTCCAAAAAGCCAAAAGATCTCTCTGTCTTTCTAACAACATTCCTAATACTGGGATGGTTGGTGAATTTTCTTCCTTATTCCATGATTTCGCGACCATTATTTCTTTACAGTTATTTCCCGGCGCTTGTTTTTTCAATTATTCTTTTTGGATATCTCTTTTTTTATTTTTTAAATAAGATTAAAGGCAGGAATCTAAAAAAAATAATAACAGTATCACTGTTAGTGACAATAATTGCTGGTTTTTTGGTAATTAGTCCAGTAACCTATGGCACAGCTAATCTGATAAACAGCCTTTCCTACAAAATGATCATCGTGCACATTCTGAGATAATTTTTCTATAAATTATTATGAAGACGATTAAGAAAAATGAAGAAAATATCACTAAGTCCATTTAGATTTTATTAATCTTTCTTAATCTTTCTAAAAATTTAATTTGGCTGGGATTTATCTTTTCCTGTGCCTCTTTTATTTCGAAAAATTCTGCCCTATCTATTTCCGGGAATTCTGTAATTTTACCTGATCTTGGCGGCCACTCTGTTTTGAAGGTATTACTTTTCATCATTTTTAAATCATAATTTCCTTCTATTGCCCAGGCATAAACAATCTTGCCGTTTTTTTGGATTACAGAACCCAATGGCACAAACTCTCCTTTGATGGTTTTTAGATCTATTTCTTCTTTTGCTTCTCTTATGGCCGCTGAGAGCAAATCTTCATTTTCTTCAGGCTCACCCTTTGGTATGCTCCAAACTCCCTTGTTTTTATTCATCCAAAAAGGACCGCCGGGATGCGCTAAAAGAACTTCTATTTTTTTATTCTTTTTCCTGTATATCAACAATCCGGCGCTTATCTTCGGCCTCTGCATATTTATTTTTTCTTTTCCTCCAATTTCTCAAGTGCCTGTGAGAGCAATTCATTCTGGTTTTCCAGATGCATGATGATTGTTTCTAATTCTCTTTCTGACTTAGTATTTATTTCAAAATCAGCTTCAGCTCTTGACTCGGTGTGGCGGTTTTGGAGATTTTGTCCGACCATTATTAGAGGTGTCAGAAATAGCTGGATTGTATTGGATATAAATAGCCAGAGAACGAACGCGGGAAATGGGTCAAACCTTAATTCATACGGAGCCAGTATATTCCAACCTATCCAGAGAATGGTCCAGACACAGATAATGATAAAGAATCCCATTGTCCCCACTTTTTCCGTGGTAAAAAGAGCTATTTTTTCAAGCTTGCTTAGCTTTTCGCTGTGTTCAACATTGATATTTTTTACAGGCTTGCGCAATGACCTAAGCTCCTGAAGATTTAATGGTTTATGTCGCGATGACATGTTTTTATTAATTATATCAAAAATCAATATTCTATCAAATGCCACCTAAGCATCTGTTGTATTGTATTACCTCGGCATTATAAAGATTGATATCATTCTTCATAGTTTCTGCGAGATTATTATATTGATTAGCGAGGAGATTGTATTCAGTGATTTTTTGCCTGAAGATGAAGCGGGAATAGCGGCTAGATTCAATTTCATTTTTTAATGATATTAATTTCGCGTTCAGATCATCCAGTATTTTTCTTTCATCCTCTATCTTTTCTTTTAAATCTTGGCCGGGCTGGGTACAGAGAGAGGCAGGGGTACCGAATTCTTGAACAGCCACCCAAACATCTTGATCATTAAATCTTCCTTTTATTACAGCGACGCCGATTTCCCGAAATCTAGAATCAAGAATATTGGCTCGATGGCCCGGACTTTTCATCCAGGCATTAACAACATTTTTATCATCTCTAAAATCGCCCAAAGCCAGATTTTCGCCCATTATCAGAAAATGATAATTAACTTCTTTGGCTAAATCCGAAGGTCCAACTCCTGAAGGCGAGATATGATCAAAATATTGTCTTTGGATTATATCTTTTGCTTTGATCAGGGCAGCTTCATTCAGTTTGGAATTTTCTTTTAGAGCTAGAAGTTTTTGCTCTGCCCTTTGTTCATTAGTCAATATAATTATTCCTTTAACACTAAGATCTCCTAATATCTGTCCTTGATAAATCTTTAAAGGTGGGGGTGCTTCTATTAATTCTTTCGGATTACCTAAAACCTCTAAAGAAATTTTTTCAATCTCCTGAATATCGGGATTAATTTTATTAAAAAAGAAATACAGACTGATAACAGCCAGAATGATTAATATAACAGCTAGATTTTTTTTCATTAATTATTAGAGAAATGTTTACTTAAAATAAAAACACTGTAAGCACTAGCAATTCCTATGATCATTCCCCAAAGAATATCAGAAGGATAATGGATGCCCGCGATAACTCGGCTTATATTCATCAAAATGCTGGCAATAAAGAATACCGCACCCCATTTTTTATTGTAAAAATAAATTGCCGCAGACATGGCGAAAAAAAAGGCCGAGTGACCGGAGGGAAATGAAGAGGAAAATGTCCCACTATTTTTAAAAAAAAGTTGATAGACATTGTGCGAGAAAAAGGGTCGGGGACGATAGTAAAAGAAACGGACAAGCTCGGTTATCGCCAATCGAGAAATTATTATTGAGCCAGCTGTAACTAAGATGATGCGTATCTTATCGTTGTGTTTGTATTTCCAAAAGATTAAAAGGACGATAAAAAAAAAGATTAAAAAATACTGCAAATATTTTGCAAAGAAAATTACCAAACTGTCAAAACAATATGATTTCCCTGCTAAATTATTGAGCAGAAATAATATCTTCAGGTCCAGCGACATATTAATTTAATTCTAAGCCAAAAATATTCCCGCGTCCATTTGCTATTAGTGTTTGAGAGAATGGTGAGATTACCTGTTGCAGTTAAAGAAGATGCAGTTGATGCAACCTATGAAAAGAGTATTCTTAAAATCACAATGCCAAAGACCGAGACAAAGCCAGTTCCTAAAGTCAAGGTAAAGGTCAAAGAAAAAAAATAAAAATCCCCCAACCGGGGATTTTTATTTTGACTTATCAAGAGAACCAAGGTATACTTAATATTAACAGATTCGTGAGTTAAAATCGGCTTAATGATGTAAAAAATAAATGCCATTTTGCTCCAATCTTCAAAGGTCATCAAGAAATTAAAAATTTAAACAAAATGGCATATCAACGAGAAGATAATCGCTTCCCACGAAAGATGTATCAAGGAAATTGGAAGTGCTCAAAATGCAACAAAGAAATAACCGAACTTCCTTTTGAGCCAGATCCTAATAAACTTGACCAGCTTTTGTGCCGTGAATGTCACCAGGAGAAACGGTCGGCATTCCGCAGAGAGCGATAACTAAAAAAATACCACTGATATATCAGTGGTATTTTTTTACTCCGTAGAAGATTGGATGTATATTGCCTCTCTTAAAGAAAAAATGAACCTGATCAAAGCCACCTGCCGCGAACTCGCCCTCCGGCCGTAATAACCTCTTTTCACCCGCAATCAATTGTTAAAATTATCCATTACATACTTATGCATTTTGATAATGCTTTCTTGAGTATATTTTAGGGCGTATTCGGCTCGAGCCAATACCTCATTGTTTCTGTATTCTTCCTCGAAAGCGGCAACAACATAACCAAACCGCGGCCCGCGATATTCAGCTTTGTCTAATAACTGCTGAATCACTATATCATTTTTGAATTCGTCGTCGTATCTATTGCCCTTAACAATCTCAAAAGTGGTGGGGTTAATCTCCGTCTCAACGACCAAAAATATCCTGCTGACTGAGTCATTAAGAATGCGAACCTGTTTTATTAAATTCGCCTGAGAATAAGGACCCTTGCCTCCGCCACTCCACAGCAGATCTTTTTGTTTTTTCGTTAATTTCTGATGCTTTTTAAAGGATGCCTTTCTTTTTGTTTTGCTTTCGTACTCCAACATTTTCTCTGCCGGCGAGAGACCATTGAGAATCTTGTGCGGGAAATAGTTCCAGGCGTCGTTTATTAAATCCAGTATATTCTCCAATTCAACCGCACCCTGTCCGCGATCAAACATAGCAATCGCTTTCGTAAGATCGTCCTGGCCTTCTTCGTTATAAATTATGTCCTTAATATCGTCTATCCCAAAATCGCTCTCGATTTCTTTAAGCATCTCCGAAAGTTCTTTTTCTATTTCCTTTCTTCGCTGAAGAATTTGTTCTTTATTTTCTATTTTCATACTTACAATAATTGTATTGACTTACGGCTGGAAGATTTCCTCGGGCAGGAAACGAACCTGCTGAACTTCGGGGAATTGCTTGGCCGTGGCTTCAATCTGAAACCAGAGAATGCCTACCCGGCAAGAACCGCCAACCGTTTTATTTTTAGAATCGTCAAACTCAAGAGTTAAAACCCCATCTTTTAAAGAGGCACCTTTCAACGAAAGCCCTTCTAAAGGATATTCGGTGTCAATTCCCCGGGCCTGTTCTTCCTCAGTGAGCTCTCCCAAAAGCAAAAGTTTAATGGTATCTTGAATCGGCGTTTGAGTGATTGGGATTTGTCTTTCAACCGGCACCAATCCATTTCTACTGCAAGCAGTATTACCAAATTCGTCCCTGTCCAGCTCGTAATTGTAATAATGTAGTTTTATTGTTCTTGTCTTCGGGCAGGCCGCGAAATCACACTTGGGCGGAACCCTGCCAACATAAGAGCCATCGGGACATTGTTTTGCATCCATCGTGCAGGCCACCGGCTCTTCGCCCTTGGTTAAAAACCAAATAAATCCAACAACGACAATGGCGATTATGATTATTATGATGGAGATTTTTCTATTTCTGGTCATAAATTATTTGCCGCTAAATGATTTTGATAAAACTGAATCGAAAAGCTCTTTGAGTTTTGATTTTTGAACAAAGAGTTGAGTTTTATATTTCTGTGCCGCGGAAAGTTTAGCAATGATCTGCTTTTGTATTTTTAGAGGCGGGAGTGGGATTTTGAGATTATTAACAAAGGTTTTGCTCAAATGAGGGATGGCCGCTCCTTGTGCCGCCGAGCGAATTTTAGATTCTTTAAATTCCCAAAAATATTTCAAGAAATGGCTATCCAGTTCTGGTTCTTTGATAACTACTTTAGCGACGGTACTGCCAGCAAAGCCACTTACTTCTATTCCAACAGTTCCGGCATAAGCACCATCCCAGACAACCAAAACATCATTCTCGGAACAGCGCACACCTTTTTTTTCAAAAGTATAAAGCTTATATTCACGAGTCCGAAGCGTATCAATACCAATATACGGCTCATAACTAGGTCGTTGCTCTTCCGTAACGGCCATTTTCTTGCCCTTCAAGAAATCGATTACTTCTCTCAATTTTTTCTTAGACCAACTCTTGCCAGTGGGGTTAAGCTCTTTATGCAATAACGACTGAAAAAGCTCCTCGGCTTTCTGAATAAGGTTATCATTCAATTTCTGCGCCTCAGCGATTTTATCCAACCGCTCAACAATCTGTTTTTGGATTTTAAGCGGCGGGAGAAGGATTTTAACTTTCTCGATATGTTGTTTTCTTAAATTGTAAATACCAGAGGTAGTCGCGATTTTGCTCCTCAATTCTCTTTTGAATTTTGGTGTCAATAAGAATAAATGTGCGTACTTGGACAAAAGTATCTTTTCATCAAATCTCAATCTGACCAGAAATGATGCAAATCTCATTCCTTCCTCGTTTTCAGTAACGAGTGCGGAGCGACCAACTAAATCAGGGTTGCCATTTGAAGCAACCATCACGATATCGTTTTTTTGCAGTTCTCCATTGCCATTTTGCGCGTTGATATGTTTAAGATCGTCGAGATTTATATGTCCTTCTTGAATATTTGGGATGCGTAAAACCGCAATAGTCCCGCCTTCATCTTTGCGAGACCAACTTATTCCTCGGTCAAACTGCGTCAAGCATTCTCCTAATTTTTTTGTTGGCCAGTTAGATTTCATTTTATTCTAGGTAACTTAAGTGGAGTGATAATAAATTCTTTTTCAAGACGCTTGGCGGGTGAATTTATAGAATAAGGCATACTAACATTAATCCTCGCGAAGGCAGAATAAAGATTTTGTATCTCTTCTGTGCGATCGTAACTTAAAATCCACGAATGTCCCAATCGCATTAAGGCGTCGCGTAATTTTACATGATCAACGATATCAAAATGATGCCGATAAAGTTGATCTGCCTTTCTGTAAAATGGAGGGTCAAGATAAACCAATACATCATCATTTTTATATTTACTTTTTCTGTCTAGGTAGTTTACGGTATGCTCCCAATCATAAGGCAGAATTGTTACCCTATTTTTAAGAGCAGAGACATCTTTTATTCTTTCTATTAGGTTTTTCCGACCAAATCGGCAATCAATTTTATAGGTAGATTTTTGAGTGCGCCCCCCGATAGGACCAGCGCTATTATTCAAAATTCCTGAAAAACTTGTGCGATTTAGAAATATACAAGCTTCCGCCAATTTCTTCCTATTAAACTTATTGGGGTGAGATGATATATATTTATATTTATCAAAAGTCCTCAGGCTTACTTTTACTCTCTTAATAAAATTTATTAAATAGGTTGGCTCGGTGAAAAGTGTTTTCCAAAAACTATAAACTAATTCATCTTTATCCGCTATTATTGCTTTACTTCTTTTATGATTAGATAAAAAGTTGAGAAATATGCTTCCACCACCAACAAAAGGCTCCACCAACATTTTGGGTTGTAAATAGTTGTGAACCAAGATTCTCTCTAAATAATTAAAGAGTTTTCTTTTTGAGCCGGCGTAACGAAGTGGACTAATTACTCGCATAAATTTTTATTTTGAAGTTATTTCAAAAAGAGGCAGTCCAAAGGTCCTCCAAATATTTCTTACATCAGTGGCAGTTGGTTTATAGTGAAGGTTGTGAACAAATTGATCGAGCTCCACTAAAAATGGCTGAGTGCTATTTTTATTGATGTGAAGGGAAAACGATCTTCTTAATTGTGGATCGGTAATATAGCCACTACTCATCAAGTGTTGTAACATCTGCTTGAAAGTGGGTGTCCAATCGTTAGGTAAATTCTGCTTCGCTTTCTTCCGCTTCTTTTTTTCTGCAGTTACCATTTTTTTAATTTCGCCCTTATTTTCCAAAAAGGCATAGGTAGAAAGTTCAAGAAGAACACGAAGTGAAATTGCGCAAGTATTCGGAGAGTCTTCCGGCTTCATGCTTTTCAATTCATTTAATATCTCCTTGATACGATTCTGTTTTGGATAAAGAAGATAGTTATCACTTGTAATCCAGTCTGTTTGCAACTTCGTTTTCTTTGGCTTGGTTGGTTGGGTTAAAACTTGGCCACCTACTTTTAATTTTTTCTTAACAACTCTAGCAAGATTGGGTCTGTCTTTTTTTTCAATTTTATCTAAATATTTCTTCTCAATTTCTATAGTCTTACTAATTAAACGAGAATTAACTTTTTCTAATGCAACATCACTTACTATTCTTTTAAGGCCTTTTAGAAATTCAGCAGGATGAATATAGGGGATGACATCGCCTTTTTCATTTAGGTCATACCCTAAAAATTTCTTACCGACACTACTTTCTACTATTCTGTAAAAAGTAGTTATATTAAATTTCTTATGGTCTTGGACAATTTGAGAAACTTGCTCGGGTAATTCAAGATTCTTTGCAAGTTCATAAAGATTTGCCCGAGCGATATTCTTTTTTTCATCTGCCTTAAGAACACCCTTTGTTTTGGTTTTAGTCCTTTTTACAAAGTTGTTACGCATAGCCATAGACCATGGCTCAAATAAATATCTGACATGTTTTGACTCTAATACCGGTAAGGCATCTGTGCGACTTGGAGCAATAAAAACTTCTAATTTTTCACTTCCATCGAAACTGGCTTGAGCGGCCAATTTTTTAAATTTCTCACGAACAGATTCTGGTGCTATACCCGGATCAATCAAACATTTGTAGGCCGCAAGCCTACGATTACCCTCAAGAATGAGCAATTTCCCGTCTTCCTCTATCGCTATGTATCGCTCAAGTTCTGGATAATCTTTGTTCTTAACTATTTCGTTAGCCAATTTTAAAATGTTATGTCTTTTGACTAATTCTTGAATAACTTCTGTTTGTGTAGCTTTCTCGAATTTATCAGAAATCCTTGGATTTAAGGGGTCAAGAAAAAGTTGAATAATGGGTATTTCTTTTTTAGGCCAATTTTTGTAATTCATAACTTTTATCTTAAATTAACCTTTTCTTTATTATACTCTTTAAGCTTTGTAATTCACCGCTTAGCTTATCAATCTCGCTCAGAATCTTTTTTGGCTCTCGATGACTTGTCTCTTCCTCGCCGTTGTATGGGCTATAAGTATTTGCCGAGAGAATATAATCATTTTCAGTGATGTCGCTGACTTTTGTGAACCATGAAAATGGCTTGGCGACCGCCTGATCTTTACGCCAGAGTTCTAAAAGTTTCGGAATATCATTTTTATACTGAGGTCCGAACTTTTTGGCTTTTGAAAGAGACGAGCCATCGCCCTTCATATCAAAGAACCAAACCTTTTCTTTGTCGTCGAGTTTTGGCGCGGATTTCTTTTTGAAAATCAGAAAGCTGGTTTTTACTCCGGCATAGGGCTGGAATACTCCAGCCGGCATTGAAACAACCGCTTCCAATTTCGTATTTTCAATTAAAAAGCGTCTGATTTCTTTATCGTCTTTATTTGTGCCAAAAAGCGTGCCTTCAGGCAGAATTATACCGGCCCGGCCATTTGGCTTAATAGAGTTAATAACATAGCCCAGAAACAAAATCTGAGTTTTATTAGACTTCACCGGCAAAGTCGGCTTTATGCGTTCACGATCAACTTTACCTGCAAAGGGCGGATTAGTAAGCACAATATCAAATCGGCGCAAATCTTTCTCGTCTTCAGCACCAGCCACCGTGTCCTTCCTAAGAATATGCGCGCCTTCAATGCCATGCAGAATAAGATTCATTAAAGCCAGACGAACCATCTCCGGGTCAACATCATAGCCGTGAAAAGTTTTCTCGGTAAGAAATTTCCATTGCTCTTTGTTTAATTTATCGCCATAGCCAATTTTCCTGCCATCTCTTTCTTCAAGATTTTTAGAGTCGCTGTTTTTGAATTTAAGCCATTCATACGAAGTGATTAAGAAACCGGCCGAACCGCAAGCTGGATCAAAAATCGTCTCGCCGATTTTAGGATTCACCATTTCAATAATTGCGCGGATAATATGGCGAGGCGTTAAAAACTGCCCGAGTTCACCGGCAGATTCAATGCTTGCCAGAAGCGACTCGTAGAGATCGCCTTTTACATCTGTGTCTAAACTTGAAAAATCAATCGTATCAATAATTTCAACCGTTCTTTTAAGCGTCACTTCGTCCGGGATAAGAAGCTTGGCGCCATGAAAAATCTGGCGAATGTTTTCATAGCCATTATGCAGTTCCTCAATAAAAGGGAGTACTTCATCGCGGACAAACTTATATAAACCTTCGCCTGTTTTCTCCCGCCAGTGAGACCACCTGAACTTTTCATTCTTTCCTCCAAAAATAGATTGGTGTTTATGCCCTGTGAGTTTTTCTTCTTTTTCCATTGCAATATCCTGCTCCTCCAACATTTTCAGGAAAAAGAGAAAACTGATCTGCTGGATTCTGGTAACCGGGTCCTTAAGACCGGCTCCCCAAAGATAGTCGTTGAGCCGAGCGACTTTACCTTTAAATTCCTCTCTTAATTGTTGAATGTTATTTTGCATAGCCGTTTACGAAAACATTTTGATTTAATTCTGTTAATGCCTTTTTGAGCAAATCTTCGCCGAAAATCCGCAATATCTGATTCAATCCACCCTGCTGTTGGAAAATCGGTTCGTTGAAAATAGAAACTTCTATTGGCGACCTGCGAGCAATATATTGGCTTTTTACCAAACGAAGGATTTTCACTTGCTCTGGCGCAAATTGTTTATCAATCAGCCAGGCCTCAAAAAGTTCATTTATCCGATCTTCGTATAATTGTTCTTCGGTAGGAAGCTGTTGAATGCCAAGAGCAGTTTTTACAAATTCATTTAAGGTGCCGGGTGGGTAATGATACGCTTCTCGCAAATTTGCCTCGTTAAAATAGTATTTTGGTGAATTCAATTTTTCGGCAAGAACCCTTGATTCATCGCTTGAGAGCTCTTGGCCTTCTTTTACTTTTTTTACCAGCGGTTCTGCTTTAGCAAGTTCTTGAATTTGTCTTTCCCATGCCACTTGATAATCATCCGAATCTATTTTTTCACCTTTAATACCGACTTCTACATATGCTCTTTTGATAATGACATCAACATTCTCCGGCGCGGTTTCGGCAACTTGAACGAATCCGGCTGGCACTTCCATTTCTTCTTCAACAAAATCTTTTGCTTCTGTGCCCCACGGAATACCAGCTTTTGCTCGCGCTATTTCAGAATATGGATCATAGCTATCATCATTAAAATATTTAGTGACACCGGCAAAATCATAAATCCTGAATGACTTTTTGTTTATTTTTTGGTCAAGCCGGCTTCCGCGGCCCCGCATCTGCTGATATAAAATCGGTGAACGAGTTGGCCGAACCATTATTAAGTTTTCAACCATTGGCGCGTCAATGCCTGTGTCCATCATACCCACAGAAACAGCTATCATTGGCAATTCCTCCAATTTGAACCTTCGTATAGCGCCACGAGGATCTTCGGTATCGGAAGTAATGATTTCTGCAAAACGGCCTTTATGTTCCGGCTTGGCCTGATTGAAATAATATGCAAGTTGGGAGGCGTGGCGTTTGGTAACAGCATAAACAATTGCTTTTCTCGGTCTTTGAGACTCGCGCTTATCTTCTTCGGCAAAATATGCCCGAGCAACCTGCTCATTCCGCGCTGGAACATTTATTTTTCTTTCCAGGTCTTCAGGATTATAATCCTCACCCTCGTATTGAACGCCTTCAAGCGATACTTTTGTGTCAATCTGAACAATATCATATCCAGCTAAGTAGCCATCTTTAATACCGCTTCGGATACTATAAATAAAAGTCGGCTTTCCTTTTTGCTCTTTTTCATCCCAGCAACCGAAAAGTTTGTAAGTGTTGCGGTCTATGTAAGCACTTGGCGTTGCGGTGAGTCCGATTCTGATAGCATCAAAATGAGAAAGAACTGCATTGTAAATACCGAAAATGGAGCGATGCGCTTCGTCAGAAATAATCACATCAAAATAGCCGCTGGTAAATAAAGAAAGCTGGGAGTAAAAAGTCGGCAGTGTTGAGATTATAATTGATGACTCATCGCGCTGTTTTCCTCCGTAAAGCAGTTTAGAAGGGTAATCTTTGAGTATTTCATCAAAAACCTCTTTAGCTTGAACGCCAAGATCAATGCGGTCCACAAGAAAAAGGGCGCGATTTACGAGACCTGCTTCAAAGAGCCGTTTGAGATAAAGCGCAATAATATCTGTCTTGCCAGTTCCTGTTGCCATAACAAGAAGTATTCTTCGTTTGCCGCCCTCAAGCGCTTTATCCATAATCTGCATTGCTTCTTTTTGATAAGGACGAGGTATGCGCCACTCGCCACCCTTAAAATATTTTTCTGGAATAGGTATTACTGATATTGGTTTCTGCTCAAGGCGAAGATTTTGGATTTTCTCAAGGTCGCGCTGAGAATAAAAAGTTGCTACTTTTTGCTCCGGGCGATTCTTATAATCCCAGAAATAAATCTCTTCTCCGTTGGATAAAAAGATGAACTCGGCCTTAATTGATTCTGCGTATGAGAGGGCCTGCTGTTTTGCAGAGGCAGGGTCAACAGAAAACCGCTTTGCTTCAATCACAGCTATTCCACGACCACGGCTGTCCTTAAGAATATAGTCAGCACGGCCGGCCTGTGAAGTTTCTTCAGTGATGACTTGATTTTTATCCTCTGGTTTCCAGCCGGCTTCGCGAAGCTTGCGGTCAATCAAAATACGGGCATCGGTCTCGCGCATAAACTTTTTTCCAGTTGTCTTTTTATTGGTCATAGTTAAAGCAATTTATGGTCAGCAAAACTAAAAAAGTTTGCTTTGCTTACAATCACATGGTCTTTTATTTCAATACCAAGAAGTTTTCCCGCCTCAACTAATTGTTTTGTGATTTCTGAATCATCTTTTGACGGCGTAGGGTCACCGGCTGGATGATTGTGCGCCAGAATTATTTGAGCGGCTAAGTGGCGGACGGCCGGTTCAAAAACTTCTCGCGGATGGACTAAATTGGCATTAAGAGAACCAACTGAAATAATTTCTCTCTTTATTTCCTGATTGCGTGCATCTAAAAAGAAAATAACAAAATGTTCTTTTTTATTGTCCCGAATATCTTTTAATTCATTCCAGACATCTTTGGGAGTTAAATAAATCTGACTTTTCTTATTTTGCAGAAGCCGGCGGCCCAGCTCAAAACAAGCCACAATTTCACAGGCCTTAGCCGCACCCAAACCAAAAGTATTCTTTAAATCCTTAAAACTGGCCTTAGCTAAATCACTTCCGCTAAATTTACCTAAAATCTTCCTAGCCAGTTCAACGACATTAATTCCCTTACTACCAGTTCTCAAAAGAATAGCCAAAAGCTCCGAGTTGGATAGCTTCTCAGGTCCATATTTCTCCAACTTCTCTCGCGGTCTATCTGATTTTGGCAAGTCTTTAATTTTCATAATTTTCTATACCTTGTGCTTCGGCCAAGACCAATCCGCTCGACTTTTTTGAGACGCAATAACTTATCAAGAGCCTGATTAACAGTTGGCCGGGCAACCTTTGCTTTTCTGGCAATTTCGCCCGGGGTTGCCTCGTCTACCCCCTGTAAATACTGCCACACCGCAAGTTGCTTCTTAGAAAGAAGTTTTTCAATATTTTTACGAATTATAGTATCAGCGGCTGATCTGCCCACGATTTGCTCCACCTCTTTTTCTGTAATTTTAATACCGGCAAGCCTCATCGATGAAGCTGTGCTCTTAATAAGGGTTTGTCTCCTCAGTTCCTCTAAATAGGCCGGGTTTAGCCTGCCGTCAGATAAAAATTTCTTAACCTTGTTTTTTGCCATAAATTATCTTATACTTTAACTATATAAGATTATATTAGATTTACTAATACAAGTCAAATAAAAACAGCCCCATTCTGGCTGAAGCGCCAATATCTGGGGCTGTTCTGGGATAAATTCCTCATTCAGGACAAGCAAATACAACAAGCTGTCCCGACTGATTTAATCCTTAGATTACAGGAAGAATCTAAGATTCTGATAAAAAAAGACTGGCTCCACTTGTTGGATAAAATCCGAACCTATTTTAAGGAAAATCCCGACGCCGAATTTTAGTTGCCAGCCCACCGAAGGCGGGCTGGCAGAACCAAACCCGTCGGCTCGCGGGCAAAAAATTTCCGGGGACTCAAACTCCTAAAACCCCTCTATTTTTTGCCCGCTCGCCTTGGAGCAAAGCGGGAAAAAATTTTACCGCACGGAGTGCGGAAAAAATGTAGAAAAATAGTTAAAAAGAAGGGAACAAAAATATCATTCAAACCTACTCTACTATTCTTTGTATGTCCCGTATTGTAGCGGTGGAAATATTATATGTTCTCAAAAAGTTTCTGAAGACTACTTGATCATCGGTGGTAGCCACAACTACATAATAACCCGCCCTTTGGCAATTTATAGCTAACGTCATTACAGATTTTTGAATATTCGTTAAAGTGATAGATTCCAAAATTTTATGCGGCGTTCCGCCTAAATCAATGCCATAGGTACCTATCGGGAATAAATCACTCGAAAAAAGCGATGTAGTACCTATAACTTTCTTCTCGAATTCTTCGAAAGATTCGTCAGAAAAAGTTCCAAAATTAAAGGGCGATGATAAATCAGCTAAAACAATATCTTCTGCCCGGTCAGCAGTCGCTATCTGATAACCGGCCACATTAATCATAAACCATCCTGTTTTGGGGGATAGAGTTACATTTGAAACATCTGGGGTTGTAATAATTAAATTTTCCATTATTTTATAATATATTTTTCTGATTTACTGTCAATATTTCTATTTCCATCCTTGGCCGACTACCCGAAATGCAACCTGTTCTTGTGGCACTTGAATTGGGCCTTGAGGAGTTTGTTGAGTGATATTTACCTGTTGTTTTTTATAATCAATTGAAAGTTCAAAGTAATTAGATAATTGCCAAGTTTCAATAAGCGCAATTTTATATGATTTTTTGTTCTGCATTGTGTTAATACCGAGTTCATTTTCTGGATTCCACAAAACGCCAAGCTCCATTTCTTTAGCATATTCTTCATATAAATGCGTCATTGCTCTTGATAAATTTTCATCAGCATTTACGACTGTTCGAAGTCCCAAGTCTTCCTTCGCCTCTTTTCTACCAATATAATACTGATGAGAATAAAGTTTTTCCGTAAAATAATCGACTACCTTTTCGATTTCTTCTTCTCTCATTGGTGATTTATGGCTTTTCAACAAGCGTTTTGCTAATATGCGAATTAAATTGTGTGTACGATTAACATTCCCTAAAGCTAAAGGATGAATCTGTGGGTTGGATTCCACGAATTTATTAAAAATCTCTGCCAATTCAGTATCGTTTTTTATACCAAACTTACTCTTAGCTAAATCAACGTAGGCCATTACATCTTCTACGCTTATGGCAATTTTATTCTGAGGGTTTTTAGGGTCTTGAGGATTAAAAATATTTGCCGTTGATGGGTCAATTGGTGAAAGTTCGGAAAGGTCGGTCATAACCACTTCGTCTGCGCCTAAAGATATCATTGTGGCTGCGCTATGCGCTTTGTATGGAATCAAAACCGAAAATTTATCGCAATATTCCCGAATCATCGAAACTAATCTCCAAGGAACCATTGTGTCTCCGCCAGTACTGTACAAAAATAAATCAATACTTGACGTTTTGCCAATTGTTCGTAGTTGCTTACTTATCACCGGAATAATATCCCCTGCAATTCGGGCGTTGACCGGCCCCTGCCTATCGCTAGTTAAATAAGCAATAACCCGTGAATTCCTTAAACCTTCGATTTGTTGTATAAGTGATTTTGTATCCATAATATAATATTACCTTATTGATTAGATTCTTTCAACTCTAGATTAAAGTTTTATTGATTGCCCTATTTTTTCCATTTTATATGTCCATTCACTTTGTATTTCTCGTACACTTTTAACAAATCACTACAAAAATCTAAAATTTCTTTATTTTTTTCTTTTTTAGCCATTTTGTACATTCTGATAAACATCTTCTTGCCGGATTCTGTTTGTTTCAAATTTTTCTTCAAGAAATTACAACGACTACATAAAGTTTGGCCATTTTTAACTGTAGCTTCCCCGCCAAAATCTTTTGGGATTATATGGTCAACATGTAATTCGACGCCTTCTTTCTTCCCCATACCACATTGAACACATTTGTAGCTATCTCTCTTTAGAATGGCTGCTTTTTGAGCGGCGGTAAAACCCTGTAATTCTTTTTTACTAACTTTTTGAGGGTCATACCTATAAATCCCTTTGGCAATTTTTACCAAAAAACCATTTTGAGAAAGATGCCGGATAGCTCTATCAGGATCGCGAAAAACATTCCCAGTCCTCTCTTTATACGTCGCAACAACCCAATCAACAACCTCAGGATGTTTTATATCCCTATTTGGATTTTTCTTAAAAAACTCTATAATCAAATCTTTTTGAATAATGTTTTTATTTTTGGTTTTTTTCATGTTAATCTTCGTTGATTAATTTTTGCTTCTTGTTTTAACCGCGCTATTGCTATATCGCAATAGTGTTTATCAACGTCAACGCCAATCCCATTCCTACTGTGGAGATAAGATGCAATTAGGGTTGAACCGCTGCCAACAAACGGGTCTAGAACCGTATCACCCACAAAACTAAATAATTTTATACACCGTCTTGGTAATTCAACCGGAAATGATGCGGGATGTCCACCTGCTCCCTTTTTGCTCTGGCCAGGAAACGTCCAAACGCCATTTGTCCAATCCATAAATTCTTGTTTTGTAATGTCATTTTTTCTACTACCACCGTTTTTCTTCCAACTATTTTTATATAAAACCAGAATAACTTCCACTGGAGCAATAACATACGGAGCGGAAGCAGACATATAAGAACCCCAAGCTGTTCTCCGTGAGATATTGCCCTCGTTCCAAATAATGGTTGAATGATATTTCCACCCGATGTCTTTGGCAATTCTTGTAATATCTGCTCCAACGGCTTGTTGGCCACCTTTATTTTTATCTAACGGGATATTCAGACAAAAACGCCCATCATCTTTTGCTAATTCATAGCACTTCCGTATCCATTTTGTGGTAAATTCTAAATAATCATCGTAGGTTAAATTATCATTATGAGAGTTGTAATGAATATCCACATTATAAGGAGGGGAGGTAATAATTAAATCAATAGAATCTTCTGGAATAGAGCCAATTTTTAAGATATCTTCCTTGTATATTAAAATATTGTCCCCCCTAAAATAGGGCTTGGTAGCATTCATTTTCTTTACAACATTATAATTCTGATTGGTGGGCGTATTATTCTTTCCAACCATCTTCCCAATTATTTCCATTTCGCTGGTAAATGGAATATTTGGGTATTTTGGATTCTCTGGTTTTAAAAATTTGCGTGGCGGTTTATATTGTGAGATAAGACGCTTAACTGTAGTTCCATCAGGAGTTTGAGCCAAGACTATATCTCCCGAAACAACTTCGTTTGTTTTTTCAAACACAACTAAGTCTCCATCTTTAATGTCGGCATTTATCATAGAATCACCCATGACGCGTACAATCAAAACATTCTCGGCAATAGTTTCAACATCTTTTGACAAAGGCCTCCAAGCATCGATTTGTTCTATTGCCTCAGTAAAACTTCCTGCTGAAGTTACGCCGACCACAGGCGCTAATGGTTTAGCATTTATTGTTTTGTAGCCCTTCCTAAGAATTTTAATACCTCGAGCAGAACCTTCTTCCCTACTGATTAAATTCTTTTTTTCTAAATTTGAAAAAATATCTAAGAGTGCCTGATTTGAAGAGATGCCCAACCTTTCTCTTAACTCACTAAAGGAAGGAGGGAAGCCAGCGGTAATTAAATTATCGTAAATGATTCTTAAAACTTCCTTTTGTCTTTTAGTGATTGTTTCTTGTTTTGTTGCCATTATTATATGATAACTGACCAAATGGTCAGGTGTCAATAGCTCTAGCTGTGGATAACTAAAATCGGTAAAATTTTTTCCCGCTTTGCTCCAAGGCAAGCGGGCAAAAAATGGAGGGGTGAGGGGGAGGAAATTTTTTGCCCGCGAGCCGACGGCTTTTTCCTGCCCGCCGCCTGCGGCGGCGGGCAATTCGTCAGGTCAAGTTTCGCTTCTTGGATTTGTGAATTAAATTCGGTAAAATAATTTCAAAAGTTTGATTAGGTTTTAATTCTGGAGCCAAGTTTGACGATACGAACTCAAAATTTTCAGACGAACTTGATTGTTCGCCCAGCCCCGCCTTCGGCGGGGCTGGGCGGAACAATTGTCCCCAAAAAACGAAAATCCGACTTTTTTGGAAAATCGGAAGTTTGCTTCGTATTTAATGGCTCCGGAGGCCCGACTCGAACGGGCAACCAACGCGTTAACAGCGCGCTGCTCTACCATTGAGCTACTCCGGAATGATAACTTGTTGTTTTTTTGTTGTTAATTTGCAGAAACCAGACCCGCACCGGTAGGATTCGAACCTGCGACCAAGCGCTTAACAGGCACCTGCGCTACCGCTGCGCTACACCGGAATAACTTTTTGCTTTTTATTCTTTACTTTTCAATCTCTTGAGTTGTCTTTTTATCTCTTCCAATTCTTTTTAAGGCATATAAAATAGGATAGCGGCTTAACCGCACTCTTATTTTATTCTCTAATTTGTCAAAGAATCTTAATATATTCATTGTTTTTATTATATCAAAAGTTTTAAAAAAGAAAAAGGCCTACTCTATTGAGCGGCCTTTTTTAAAATTTTTTTACCCACGATCTCCTCAAGAGAATATGTCTCTTTTGGAGTATAAGGATCTTCATCGCAGTTCGGGCACTTAGTTGTGCCCGGACTTATTTGGCAACCACATTTACAACATCTAAACATTTCTTTCCCTCCTTAAAAAAATCCAAGAAATTTCAATAACCATTGCCACGGCGCATGCCAGAAAGTAATGTAGGGAATGTTTTCTCCACTTGATATAGCCAAGAGAGAAAATAAGCCGATAACGATGTAAATCAAAAACAAGAATAATAATCCTTCTAAGATATTCCGCCATCCAAATTCAACTTTTTCTTTCACTTTATCCTCCTTTAATTTTTAATCCACTCTAATTTTTTAGATAACATAATTCTTTACTAAAGTCAATAAAATCGTAATATCCCAATACCTTGGAATCACCTAGGGTAAGATTTATGTATATGGCATACACAACAAACCCAAGGCTTCCCAAGGTAAGAATGGAAGCAGTGAGATTAGTTAAATATCGCGGTTGGAGCAC
>JBFMFK010000016.1:0-8042 GCA_040752125.1 Patescibacteria group bacterium
CTTATCTGGTACAACACAAAAAGAGTCCATCATGCTTTCCAAAACAAATTGTCTCCGCTACAATTTATGTTATCTTTACCAATTAACCAACTGCCCGAAAAGTGCAAAATTGGGTGGCCTCATACACAAGTTAGACTTTTGATGTCTGATATTATAAAATGATTGATATGAATAGATTGAAAATATCGTTTTTATTATTTATATTGCCACTAATTTTTGCATTTATATTTTTTCACAGAACTGCCTTCGCCATCCAGTCAGATGCTATCTATTACGGTGTTTATCCCATGGGCGATTCTGAAGACACTAAGAGCACATTTTTGCAAAGATGGGAAAGATTTGAAAATAATGCTGGTAAAAAAGCTTCTATTGTGAATGCCAGCAATGATGGCAATTGGTGGTATACAGATCAATTATGGGGAGATTTTAATACCTTGCTGAATAATGGGAAAGATGGAGATAGCCATAATAACATTAATGAAATAAGAAAAAGAGGCACGATTCCCTTAATCCTGTGGGGTTCTTACAATCCTTTAAGACCTGACGGAACGATGATTAAATCAGGAGAAGATAAAAATAGCAATGGAGTTGATGATTGTTATGAACAAATTAAAAAATATTCTTTGAAGAATATAACTAAGGGTGATTTTGACACCTATATTCACGCTTGGGCAAGACAGATCGCGGCCTGGGGTCATCCCTTGATGATTCGGCTTAATTGGGAAGCCAATAGCGAGGTTCATATAAATATTAATCCCTCAAGTTGCGATCCGGGAAATAGCTGGAAGGCAAAATTGTATGATGATAACACCGGGCAGTACATCAATACCCCTGAAGATTATGTCGCGGCCTGGCAACATACGGTTGATATCTTTCGCCAAGAAAAAGCCAGCAATGTCACTTGGGTATGGAGCACCTTGGCCTGGGCATCAGCAGGATATGGAGGAACCAATACGGTGAGTATGTCCAGCATTTATCCCAATGATTCTTATGTTGATTGGATAGGTTTTGATCTTTATAACATGTATGATGCGAGTAGGCCGCAATGGAAAAGTTTTTCTGAATTAATGAATTCAACAACAGGCGGTGCACGACCTTATGATGAGATTATTGCCATTACTTCAAAACCGTTTATGATATCCGAACTGGGAACTTCTGAAGATTTTAGTAATCCGAGCCGGAAGCCCCAATGGATCAAGGATACGTTCAATGATATTGCCAATAAAAAATTCCCAAGGATTCAGGCGGTTTTTTGGTGGGATATGAAGCGGTCATCATCATTTCAAACCAAATGGAGTTCGTCATTGACAATAGAATCATCTTCTCAATCCATACAAGAATTTAAAGATGCAATAGGCAATCCGATTTTTACTGCCAATGATTACCCCGATTTTGTATGGTGGTCTGCCGTCCCCAAGGCAAGTGGCTTGAATTATGCCAGTTTTTCCAATCAGAAAATAGGATCAAATAATCTTATTGCCGGAAGAAAATATAATATTTCCATTGCTATGAAAAACACCAGCAGCAAAATCTGGACGATGTCTGATTTATTTTCTCTAGGTTCTTACAATCCTCCAGATAATTTAATTTGGGGGTTGAAAAGGGTAAAGCTGGAAGGCAGTGAACGAATACCTCCCGGCCAAATCAAGATTTTTAATTTTACGATAACTGCTCCTCAGAAACCGGGTAAATATAATTTTCAGTGGCGCATGGTAAAAGAGTGTCCTTCTTTTTCCTGCCAATGGTTTGGTGAATCAACACCCAATCTAATTATGAATGTTTCTCCTTTTTCTGTTTTACCATCGGTTTCCATCACATCTACTTTGGCTCCAGGTATAAAAAGCAATGAAGTGGCCACAGTTCAACAATTTCTTGCTAAAGACAAATCAATTTATCCTCAAGGTCTTATCACAGGATATTTCGGCATCCTCACCCAAGAGGCCATCCAGCGATTCCAATGCAAATACAACATTGTCTGTTCTGGTACACCAAAAACTACTGGCTATGGAACGATTGGTCCCAGAACGCGCTCTCTGTTAAATGAATTGATGACGAATACGGCAAATCTTGAAATATCTGGATGGATTCCATATTGGAGAGCTGCCACTGGCACTCAAGAGGCGATTCTGCATATCAATTCATTGAAAGAAATAAATCCTTTTGGCTATACAGTCAAAAATGATGGCACTCTTTTTGATGCTATGAATATTAATGACGAGCCGTGGACATCGCTTATCAAAACCGCCAAAGCTAAAAAAGTCCGGGTTATCCCTACGGTTATGTGGAGCAATGGCGCGGCAATACATAAAATTCTCAGCAACAAAAAAACGCGCATAGACCTTGAAGATGAAATCGCTAACCTTGTTAAAAAAAACAAGTTTGACGGCATTGATAT
Source organism: Patescibacteria group bacterium (assembly GCA_040752125.1). Classification (GTDB taxonomy): domain Bacteria; phylum Patescibacteriota; class Minisyncoccia; order UBA9983; family UBA9983; genus JBFMFK01. The sequence goes on from JBFMFK010000016.1 coordinate 2,396, forward strand.
TGATTTTGAAGGGAAATATGCGGAGACAAAAGATTATTTTTCAACTTTCCTCAAGGGGCTGTATATGCGCATGGGGAATAAATGGGTGATGTGTACCATTGAAGCACGCACTCCTCTTGATTCGCGTTATGATACTATTCCCAAAGATATTCAATATGCTAATGATTATGTTGCCATAAATAAATATTGCGACCGTGTCCGCATTATGACTTATGATCAAGGATCAATAGATTTAAGATTGAATGAAATGCAAAACGGACCATATGTGCCTGTGTCAGATCCAAAATGGGTGGAAAAAGTAATTCAGCTGGCCTCAAAAACCATTTCAAAAAAGAAACTTATTATTGGAGTGGCCACCTATGGTTATGAATATGAAGTGACCCCTCTTTCAGAAGACGGCTATCGTTATGATCTCTTATGGGCATTCAATCCAAAATATGCGCTTGATCTCGCTAGTCAACTGAATATCTCTCCAGGGCGCAATGCTGCCGGTGAATTAAGTTTTACTTATAGTGAGACAACGCCTCTGGTTTCTTTGTCTAATATTTCTTCTTCTGATGCAACAAATACAATAAATACCAATAATACTCTTCTTGCCACAACGACAGTTTCGTATACGTCGGGTGCGCCAACCGCATCTCTACCCCGAATTCTCTGGTGGAGTGACGCGAGTGCAATAAAGGATAAAATTGCCTTGGCGAAAAAATTAGGCGTGCGCGGAATAGCCATTTTTAAAATTGACGGCGGAGCTGATCCAGAACTGTGGAAGATTTTAGAATAATATTTGCTACAATAATATATACAATAATATATAATGAAAAAGAAATTACGAATCGCCCAGATTGCTCCTTTGTGGATTCCCGTGCCGCCGCGTACTTATGGGGGGATAGAATTAATGCTTTATAATCTTGTTGAAGAATTAGAGCGTCGCGGTCATGAGGTGACACTTTTTGCTTCTGGAGATTCAAAAATCTCCTCCAAACTTATAAGTCCGATTGAACGGGCAATCTGGTTGCAAAGAGATTTGCGTAATCCCCATGCCGCCATTATAAAAATGCTCGATATGGTTAGGGCAAACTGCCATTCTTTTGATATTATTCACAATCATTTTAATTTTTTTATGTTCCCCCTGGTTTTATATGACAAAATGCCGCCGATTCTTTCCACCATTCATCGCCCAATCAATGGAATTTACGGGGAGACAATGAGACTTTTTCCTAAGATTAATTTTTGTACAATTTCCAAGGATGCAAAAAATTATGCAGAAAATATTGGCATTCCTATTGTTGACGTCGTCTACAATGGCATTAATCCGGAGCTTTATGAATTCAATGACAATCCCCAAGATTATCTTCTTTATCTCGGAAGATTAAACAAAGAAAAAGGCGTTGTGACGGCCTTGAAGATTGCCAGAGAAATCAGAAGCCATCTTATCGTGGCTGGCAATATTGTGGGCCCGGAGGAATGGACATATTTTATGCAGGAGATTCAGCCGCTTCTTAATAGTGAAAATATAAATTTTGTTGGCCAGGCTGATTTTCAAGAAAAAATCAGATTAATGAAAAATGCCAAGGCTCTTCTTTTTCCAATTGAAAGAAGAGAACCTTTCGGTCTGGTGATGATTGAAGCCATGGCTTGCGGCACGCCTGTTATTGCTTTCCGAAAAGGATCAGTGCCTGAAGTGGTGGTTGACGGTAAAACCGGTTTTATTGTTGACAATAAAGAAGAGATGGTTGAAGCAATTAAAAAAATTGACCGGATAAAAAGAAGAGATTGCCGGGAGCAGGTGGAGAAAAATTTCACTCTTAAGCAAATGGTTGATAAATACGAAGAAATTTATAAAAAATTAATCTAAAACCAGATGAGAAAAAAATTGCGCATTGCTCAAATTGCTCCTTTATGGATAACTATTCCTCCTTTAAAATATGGGGGCATAGAGAGAATTGTAGCTATGCTCTGCAATGGATTAACAGATAAAGGGCATGAAGTTACACTTTTTGCCTCACCTGGTTCAAAAACAAAAGCTAGACTTATATCAATTTTTGATAAACCGCTTCTGGACGCCAATATTCCTTGGTCAAATCCAATTTGGAATTTAAGAAATCTGTCAAAAGCATTTGAAATGGCTAATAATGGCGAATTTGATATTATTCATTCCCATTTAGATTTATGGACTCTTTTTTTTCATAATCTGACAAAAACACCTGTTCTGCAAACCATGCATAATCCTCTTTACCGCACTAATGCTGATGCGGCAAAAGATGATCGCTTAAGACTTTTTACTGAAGAAGCGCAAAAAATTAATCTTGTCTTTATCAGTCAGTCAGCCAAGAATCAAGCAATGGTCAAATTTCCAGAAGATAAAGCGCAAATTATTTATAACGGTATAGATCTTGACCATTTTAGATTTAATTCCCGAGGCGGCGGCCATTTTGTCTGGATAGCCCGAATGAACAAGCATAAGGGGGTGGAAAACGCCATTGCCGCAGCGGAAAAATTAGGAGTGAAATTGCTTTTAGCCGGAAGAATTGATCCTACTCAAACAGAATATTTTGAAACATATATCAAACCTCATCTGAATGATAAAATAAAATATGTAGGAGAACTCACAGAAAATCAATTATCAGATTTTTATGGTTCGGCCAAAGCTTTGCTTTATCCCATTGAATGGGAAGAACCATTTGGTTTAGTAGTGGCTGAAGCTATGGCTTGCGGAACACCGGTGATTGCTTATCGCCGCGGCTCAATGCCAGAATTAATTGAAGACGCGAAAACTGGTTTTGTGGTTGATAGTGATATTGATTTGCTTACTGAAGCAATGAAAAAAGTTAATCAAATTGACCGCAAGGCAGTTCGCCAGCGCGTTGAGAAAAAATTCAGCAAAGAAAGAATGATTGATGATTACGAAAAATTATATTTTGATTTATTTCGTGATGACTATTAAAAAAATAAAAAATAAATTAGAAAACGATATTAGAATTTTAAAAGATCCTCATTATGGATATATTAGAGCCGGTCTGCCCAGATTCGGCGCGTTTTTTGGTCGCGATTCCTGCATTACTTCGTGGCAATTGCTTGATTACGACAAAAATATTGCTCAAACAACAATTGAGTTTCTAGCCAATCTTCAAGGAAAAAAAATTGATAATCTTAAAGAAGAAGAGCCGGGCAAGATAATTCATGAGTGGCATCCTCAACCCGAGGAATACAAACCTTTGCCCTGGCCTCTCCCATATTACGGCTCTGTTGATTCCACTCCTCTTTTTATTTTTCTCTGTGGTCTTTATTATGAGAAAACCGTAGATACTGAATGGCTTAATAAATATTGGCCAAATATCCGTTCAGCTCTTGATTGGTGCGAAAAATACGGAGATTTGGACAATGATCTGCTTCTTGAATATGAAAGAAAAAATCCGGCCGGCCTTGTTCATCAGGGATGGAAAGACAGCAGACAAAATCATCTTAATCTTGAATTACCGATAGAAATAGTTGAAGTTCAGAGTTATTATTATGCCGCCTTAAGAGAAGCAGGTGAATTAGCATTGATGCTGAAAGAGGTAAAATTTTCCCAACAACTTGTTGAGACTTCGGAAAAGTTAAAAAATAATTTTCTAAAGGAATTTTGGTTGCCTGAGATAAAATTTTTTGCCAGTGCTTTATCTAGATCAAAGATACCTGACAAACGGATAACTTCTAATCCCGGCCATCTTCTTTTTACCGGCATTTTAGATAATGAAGAAGCAAAAAGAGCAGCTGTGGTGAAAAGGATTTTTAAAAAAGATATGTGGACTCCTTATGGTATCAGAACCCATTCTGACAAGAACCCCGATTTTGACCCTATGTCTTATCATTTTGGTTCAATTTGGCCTCATGACAATTGGATAATTGCCCAAGGTTTGAAACGTTACGGTTATAAAAAAGAATATGATAAAATAAAAAATGCTCTGGTTAAAGCATATAAAGCATTGGGTAAAATTCCTGAATTATATACGGTCGTTGATAAAAAAATAGTGGATATTCCCATTGCCTGTTCGCCCCAAGCCTGGGCAAGCGGAGCCTTGTTAAATTTTTTAAGAGAATCATGAAAAAAATGCGCATCGCTACAATGGTCACCGGACATTTTACTACCCCTCCGCCAGAAGGAATAATTTACGCACCTATGGATATTGCTGTTGCTGTCAGTGAAGGATTGGCAAAAAAAGGTCATTTGGTTGATTTTTACGGACCCGAGGGTACAAATGTTAAAGTTAATAAAGTTGTTAGTTTTGGTTTAAAACCACTAAAACAAAAAGAAGGCGAAAATATATTAAAGAGCCCGAATGTTGGCAATGCGGAAGTGAATAAAATTTTTAATCTTTGGGACCAGTATTTAATTGCGAGAATGTTTGAAGAGGCAGAAAAAGGCAATTATGATTTATTACATATTCATCCGGTTGACAGGGCATTGCCTTTAGCTCTTTCTCATCTGAAAATTCCTGTTTTTTACACCCTTCACGACCCTATTTATCCTTGGCGAGCCAATGTTTTCTCTATGTTTTCCAGTCCTAATCAGTATTATATTTCTATCAGCGACGCCCAACAGAAACCAGCGCCTAATTTAAATTATGCGGCCACTATTTACAATGGCATAAATTTAAATGAATTTCCTTTCTCCGACGAACATGATGACTACCTGCTTTTTTCAGGCAGGATTCAGCCAGAAAAAGGAGTGGCTGAAGCAATTGAAGTCGCGAAAAGAACCGGCCAAAAATTATTAATTATCGGACCGCCGGTAACAGGCGAATACTGGAATAAAAAAATTGCTCCGTTTTTGGATGATAAAATCCAGTATCTCGGTTTTGTGCCGCGCGAGCAACTTTTCAAATATTACCAACGCGCTAAGGCAACATTGGTTCCCATTCAATGGGAAGAGCCATTTGGACTGGTGTTAACAGAATCAATGGCTTGCGGCACGCCGGTGATTGCCTTTAACCGCGGCTCTGTTCCTGAAATAATTATTGAGGGAAAGACAGGATTCATCATAGAAAATAATGATATTAGCGCAATGGCTGAAGCAATTAAAAAAATTCATAAAATAAAAAGGTCTGACTGCCGGGAGCATGTAGAAAAAAATTTTAGTCTTCAGCAGATGATTGACCGCTATGAAGAAGAATTTAGCAAAGTTATCTTATCTAAAAATTAATTAGTAAGAAATAAAATGCACGAAGTTTTTCAAAAAAGACATTCAGTGAGAAGTTTTCAAAAAAAAGAAACAGAGTCTCAGTCATTTTCCGCATATGCGGAAAAGAGCAAAAGTTGGGTTGCAAAATTTTGGTAGGGATGATAGAAGTGGATGATATTTAGTTTTATTATTTCTCTTCCTGACTTTTGCTCGGCAGGATCAGGGTTTTTTAGAAGAATAACCTTCTAAAGTAACAAGCAATCCCTACAATCGTAAGGGTAGTGAAATAAGCTACCCTTTTTATTTTCACAAAAGTATTAAACACAAGTATTAGACACTCAGTGTTTAACATTTTTGAGAATAATTATCCCCAATAGCTTGTAATCACCTGAAGTGGGGTTTGCAAATTGATTCCTAAATGCAATCTCTGTTCATTGTAATATTTTAAATAATGAGACAGAGCTTTATTGATAATACTAACATCTT
>JBFMFK010000017.1:0-3469 GCA_040752125.1 Patescibacteria group bacterium
CCATCCGTAATATTTAACCGACCTTACTGCTTCCATTCTTACCCTTGGAAGCCGAGGGTTTGTAGTGTATGCCATATACATACATTTTACCCTTCAAGGTGATTCCAAGGTATTGAACCATTACGGAGGAGTTGACAAATCAATTATTTTCTGTTATCATGATTTAAACAAACACGCTTGGCGCGGTTAAAATTCTTTAAAAAAAAGTAAAAAATGTCTTTGAGAATAACAATGACAGAAAGCGATTATCTGCAACAGAAAAAGAAAGTGGGAAAATATATTGAATGCATCTTTGATGCAATATTATGATTTAAAAACGGAATGGAGGAAAACAAATGGAAAAGTGTTATTTTTGTGGCCGCGGGAAAGAGAAGGAAAATCTAATTCAAGCAGATATTGGAGAAGATTATTATCAATTAGAAACTGTCCATAAAAGTTGTAAAACATTAAATATTACTGTGCCTTCTTTGATAGTTTATATAGGATTTCTGGGCGGCTTCTTTTTGATGTTGTTATCAGCAAAATTTGACTCATCATTTCCATTATTTCTATTAATTGGACTTTCAATGTGGATCGCTATAATTCCAACGCTATATCTTGTTGAAAAAATATCAAAATATTGGAATCATCGCGTATGTCATCTATCGCCAAAACCGGAACTCACCGTGGAAAAAGAAAAAGGAAATCTTCGCCTGTTTTATAAACGCAGGGAGGATTAACAATGAATAACCCCCTCCCCAAAAACAAACGAGGATAAAATAAGGATTGAACTAATAAAGGTGATTGAGGACTTAATGCTTTTGGCAGTCGCCTGGCTTATTATTTTTTCTTTCAAACTGACAATAATTTTGGGAATCGCCAATCAAAGAATAACTGAGATTATTTTAGGGATTATCGGTATATCTTTGATGGGCTGGCGAACCGCCATTTTAACCATTAATCGATACCGGTTGCTGAAAAAAATATTATTTCTGATTAGCAAGAAAAAACTTGAATTGGAAATAAAATTAACTGCAGGTGCTTTGAGATCCTTTTACAAAATTTCACAGAACAAACCTAAGGAGGTAAATAAACAATGCAAAAAAGATTGGGAAGAAGCGGCGCTTTAATGGCGTCAAGAAGAAACGGAACAACGATGGGAAAAACAAGAGCCAGCCAAGAATACAAGGCGATAATGAAAGAATTGTCGCAGGAAAAAGAAGAGCTGACTGACCTTAATAGGGCAATAACCAAAGAACTCAACATCAACGTGCCTTTTTACCGGAAAATCACTGCTCTCTGCTCAAAAATTCCCTTTATAGGAAAGCGTTTGGCAGATTACGGCGACCCGTTAACCTGCATTGAAAGCGAACTTCGTGACTTTATTTACAAAGTTCAGAATTCGCTTATCGCGCTTCAGGAAATGGGACAGCTGACGCTTGACGAGACAAACCATCTTAAAGAAGACCTGAAAAAAGCGCAGGAAGAAAACTGGGACCTTAACCAGTTAAGAAACTATTTTGCCGAAAGGTCCGGAATAGACATCTTCCCGCAGGTGGCCGATTTGATGGAACTTCAGCAGGATAAGCTGATGCCCGTTGAACTCCAGGAAAAGAAAAAGAACGAATTAGTTGAGAATCTGACCGCTACCGTAGGATTAAGCCAGCAATTGATGAACTTGATAGCGCAGGTCATTGTCAATTCGCTTGAAATTTTTGAAAACTCGGTCGTCCAGTATGATTCATTTGTGCACTTTGCCGGGCCGATAAAAACTATCAAAGAAACCGCTCAGGCCCTGACAGATACCACCAGCGCCGCATATACCGCCCGCGAAGCTCTGATGATTACCTTGAAAAAATCAATGGAGGCGATTGAGGCGGCAAGTAGAGCGGCTTCTCTTGCCAACGAATATCATATTAGGCATGGCGAAGCTATGACCGAACTGATTGAAAGAGGTAAAAGGGTTTTGGCCGACATCTCCGGCATAGAAGCTCAGACGCTTTATGATGAATCGCCCGAACTTGAATATGAAGAGAAAAAGGCGGAAAAATAGAATTAAAAAAAACAAAAAATCCCTGTCATTTAACTTTGACGGGGATTTTTATTTTTGATTTTCATTTTTTTGACGCAAACCGGCAAATTCCTCGGCTGTTTCAAAAAAGATATTCTCTTTAAATAATCTTGTTTTTAAATTTCCAACGAGATAAGTGAAGCAGAATATCTTCTCACTGTTTTTAACGATATTTTTTGTTTTCCATCTTTTAAATCTGATTGCGATGGCAAAATGCCGATGGCATTCAGTTACTAAAATATCGGGCATCAACAGCAGGTCAATCTCCTCGTAAAAAAGATTTCTTATAAAATCGTTCAATTTTTCTTTGCGCCGAGGCGCTTCTTTTTCAAAATAATTTTTTAAATCAGCGTTAAAAGAGCCAACCGAAGGCAAACCGGTAAAGCCGTCAATCACAAACGGCATTAAGCCGCGATATTTCCTGGCGAATTCAAGGTATTCTTCCATAAAACGGAAAAATAAGGCGCAAGCGTCTTTGGCCGCTTTCTCGTCTTCTTCTTTTTGAAGAACAACTTCTATCTCTTTTTCAAGCAGACAATTAAGATAATTAATCATTTGCTTTTTGCGGTATTGGATTATTTGAGCGACTTTTTCTTTTTTACCCAAAGAAGGAAGAATATTTTTTATCCTTACTGGCAGATTAATCATCGCCCCTTTCCCTTTTAAATATCCTCAATATTTTCACTGGCTCTTTTTCCGGCTGTTTTAAGGAAAAATTCAGACCCTCTTTTAAGTTTTCAATCTGAAGAGCGACCGGAGATTTTTCAAGATTCTTCTTACTTTCTTCTCTTAAAAGAACGACGTAATTCGACGCTATCTCCTTGCAGAAGTCGGTGATTTTTTTGAAAACCCATTTAAAGGCATCATGTGTTGCGGTGATAAGCAAGTATATTCCCAAATATAGATAAGGGAAAATAGGAATCAACAAAAAATAAAACCAAAAAGGACTATTTTCGCCATAGATAGCCATTAAAATATAAAATAATATAGTAAGCATAACTGCCGCACTTATATAAAGAGCGGAAAACAAATCATCTGGATGAAAAATTTTATCTAAAAATCTTTCAAATCTTTTCGCAACGGCTTTTCCGAACGCCTTCGTAAACAATTTTACTTTCATCTCTCCTCCTTATTATAATATTAAAGAATTATTATAAAGATAACATTTTAATATGATTTTGTCAACCCCACCGTTTTCTAGTCAATAGCTTGTAATCACTTCGGCGGGAGTTCTAAAATTCAATCCTAAATGCAATCTTTGGTTATTATAGTAAGGCAAATAATTATCAATAGCTTTCTGATAAACAAAAGGGTTAATCGGCCAGACTTTATTCAAACATTCTTCCTTTAAGGTTCTGTTGAATCTTTCAATGTGTCCGTTATCATTGGCTTTTCTGACTCTGGAATGTCTGTGGTTAA
>JBFMFK010000018.1:0-20809 GCA_040752125.1 Patescibacteria group bacterium
CCTTATCTGGTACAACACAAAAAGAGTCCATCATGCTTTCCAAAACAAATTGTCTCCGCTACAATTTATGTTATCTTTACCAATTAACCAACTGCCCGAAAAGTGCAAAATTGGGTGGCCTCATACAGCAATTTGACATTTTTTTGTTTATCTGATATAATTTAGGCGGAGTTTTTGGATTTGGGAAAGCCGTCTTTGGCGGCTAAAACTCTTTGAAAACAGAATAAAAAAGGAGAAGAAAAGAAAATGGAAGAAAAAAAAGAGGAAAAAGGAAGCGGAGTTGTTTTTTGGATCATAACAACTCTCCTGTTTTCTGGTCTGTTTATATTAGAATTTTTCGTGCTGATTAAATATAGTTTTGCTGTTGGAAAACTTACATGGAATTGGGGGTGGTTTGCATTTTGGACTCAAATAACATATATCGTTTTCAGTTTCGGTAAGGTGGGACCAACAGAGACAGGAGTGAAATTATTTTTTGGAAAACCTATCCAAAAAGTAAATTCTGGGTTATTTTTTGCACCCAAGTGGATTTTCTCGGTAGAAAAAATAACAAAAATAGTCAGAGAAAAAGAATATCCTGATCCAGAAAAACTTTATCGCGGAGAGGAACCAGTTCCGCCAGGAAAAGTTGTTCCTATCAGAGTAATCCAAGGTCAAAAAGAAGAAGATATTAAGGCAGACCCGTTACATCGCAGGATGACAACAGAAATTAGTGTCATTGTCCGATACCGTGTCTATGATTTTATGACGTTCATTGGTACTATTGGCACCTTAGAGGAGTTGGATAGGACAATTGAAGATCTTTTAATAGCCAGTCTACGTCGAGATCTTGCAGTTACCTCTCCAGCAGAAACCTTAAGGGGTTGGGGTATTGTTGAAAAGAAACTTCAAAAAAAAGTAGAAGACCTGGTAACATATTGGGGCGTAGAAGTTCAGACAACTAGAATGAAAGAGGTTGATGTGGGGCACAAGGTTAACAGCGCTCTTAGAGATATAATTGCAGCGGATTTAAATAAAAAGAGTACTATTGTTAATGCCGAGGCGGAGAAACAAAAAAGAACCCTAGAGGGGGCGGGTTTGGCAGAAGCAAGAAAAATTTTCTTGGAAGCAGAAGGTATAGGGTATAAAAAGATTGCTGACGAGTTAGGACTTAAAGAGGGTGAAATTGTACTTGCTGCAGAAACAGTCAAGACCCTAACAAAAGAGTCCCAATATACACTTCTTACCGGTTCCGCTGGTCTTTCAGATATCTTTGGAGCCGTCGCAGCAATGAAAAATGTTCTGGAAAAAATAAAAACCAAGGAGGCATAGATGTGGTTTCCATTAATTGTTATCTTGGTCTGTATTTCTTTAGGTTTTACTCTTAAAAAAAGAGAAAAAATCTCAAAAATATTTAAGAGACCAAAAGAAGAAAAACATAAAGAAAAGGAGGAAGTAAAAAAAGTCAAGGTTAAGGAGGTCTATACTAGATCTAGAAGCATTTTAGGCATTTGGGGTTATGTAATCTTAATCATAATAATACTGCTTTTGATAGACTGGTATTACTATGATTATAAACAATACATCAAGCCGTGGAAAAATCGGGCAGGGGTGGCTAATAGGATTACTACTATCACGCCACAACCACTAGAGAGAATCTGGTATCTGGCCTTTGAGAGACACTGGCTAAGCCCGGAAAACAGAGGACGAATGGAGAAAACCTCGGTCCAAAATCTTAAAATGGATGAAACCCAGTTATACTTCGCCTACAAGATTGTGAACCAAGAAGGATATGGAGAAGTGGATTGTTCGTCAGAAGATAACGGCGAAACTTACAAAGGCCGTTTTCAGGAGCCGGGTTTTATTGGGGCGGTGGAATTTAAAAGAATTTCACCTATTCTTCTGCAAGGGATAGCACATACTCCTGACGGCAAAGAATTTCTTGTTCAGCTCATTTCTTCTCCCAATGTCTAACCCACTATCTAAAAACAAAGGCAGTTCTGCTTTTAACAGAACTGCCTCTTTATTTTTAATTTTCTAAAATATTTTCACCAGCTGGTAACAAAATTCAACACTATATCAATAATACCTTTTACTCCTATCACTATGGTTAATCCTATTAGACCCCAAATGATATGCCTTTTACCTTTGACTCTCTGCTGCTCATTGTCAGCTCCAGCGATAAACTCTATCACACCCCAAATAAATACTGCTAATGCTATTGCTATCATTAACAATATCAAGGGATTAAAAACAGAAGTATTAAGCGTACTAATGATCTGGTCTATACTTGTGTTGCCAGCCATAAACAGAAAACAAAATCTGCAACCATTAAGCTGGCAATTGAGGTCTTTCAATAGTTCCCCCCCGCTGTATGTTGAATGTTGTACTTAGAACTTTTACCAGACCCCAGACAGCAATAATGGCAAACAAACCTATCACTCCATAGAGAATGGTATTACGCGCTTCTGCTCTTTTTGCCTCATCACCGCCAGCAGTGATGTATCTGATAACACCCCAAATAAAAACAATCAAGGCAATACCAATAAGCAAGGGCACAATTAAAGAGACAATACTAGCGACTTGGCCAATGATACTAACAATTGTCTGGGCAAGGGCCGCGATAGGTATTAATAATGTTGCCAATGGTATGTACTTCTTTACCTTCTCGGTCATAATTCTTAATTTATAACTTTCTTTTAAAATATTAATATTTATTAATGATCGACCTTATTAAATTGATGTAATCAAATTGCGAATTGCTATGGCGATCAGTTTTGCTCCTAAGATTATGGCTGATCCTATTAAGGCCCAAAAAAATGTTCTTTTGGCTTTTTTTAAATCTTCTTCATTTCCCCGGGCAGTAACAAATAAGAGTCCTGCATAGATTATAAAAATCACCATTATGGGAAATCCTATTTTAAAAACGATATCTGCTATTCCCTCTACAAGTTGGCTGAAAGATTGAGCGTTTAAAGGATTACATATTATCTCGCCTCCCTGACAATTCAGCATATATCTTAATATTATATCTTTAAATCCTGATTTTCTATATGCAATTGTGAATAACTAAGAGCAACTGGGAAATGGTCTCCAAAACTGCCCCATTACATTAGGATTTACTAATGCCCTCAAAATGGTATCCACAATCAGCCAGCCAGCAAAGGCAATGATAATGCCCATTATTGCCATCCAGATAGCATTTTTGCCCTTTCTTACTTTTTCTTCTGAACCTGCGGAGGTCAAAAGCATAAAACCGCCATAAAGAATGACCAAGACTGCCAGAGGTGTGGCTATGCCAAATAAAAGAAGTTCCATAATGTTGTGGATACCAACAAAAAGATGACAAACAGTACATCTCACCTCATTGGTGCAGTTACCGACTGCATCGCGGCTCATACAGCCACAAGGAACAAGAGCGGCATTCGCTACACTTATAGTAATAAGTAATATGTAGCAACTAATGATTAAGGTTGATAAAATTTTGATTTTTGATTTTTTCATTTTGAATTTATTTATATAATTCCTCTAATTTATTACCTGCATCCTCAACAGCCTCATCAATTTTTGCCTTACCTGTAACCGTTGAATCTACCATATATTGAAATATTTCTGACACTTTTTTTGAATCAGGTTCTGGCCAAGTTCTGGACATAACAGATGATTTGTAAAAAACTGACATCACCGCATCGCCGCTTCCCTCTGCAAAAAGATCGCGTCTTGCAGGAGAGATAAAAAGTTTGTCTGCAAGTTTTTTATTATAATTTTTTTGGGTTAAGTGTTCTATTAAAGAGAAAGCTCCTTGTTTTTTTGCTGAAGTTTTGGAAATCGCCAAGGCATATATCCTGCTAAATGTTGCTCTTAATTTTGCATCTTTAATTTGAGGGACAATACTGACATCGAAGTTCAGGTGGGGATTTTTTTCTCTAATATCTTGAAATTCAGTGCCATACCCAAAATACATTGCCAGAGTGCCCTTGACGAACATATTCAGAGAATTGCTCATCGCCCGATTCCAAGAATATGAGGTTTTTTTGGGATTTGAGAATTCGTCAAAAAATCTTAGACTGCTTTCAGCTGGACTCAAAGTTGTAGACACCCTGCTGTTCCAAATGAGATGATAGACTCCTGAATCTGTGCTCGTAACAATCGGATTACCTGTTTGCAAAATCATCATTAAGATTATCTCCTTGGCGTTTTTAACATTATTAAACTCTCCCAGTGCCGTCCCTGATTGGATAATATTTCCAGCGCTGTCCTGTTTTGTCAGATTAGCAACAGAAACGAGAAATTCATCCCAAGATTGAGGTGATTTGGCAATTCCAAAAGAAGAAAACAAATCTTTGTTCCAATACAAAACAAGAGGGTCAACAAAAAAGGGGAAGGCAATCACCTTGTTTTCTTTCTTGTCAAGAAAAACATCTCCGGCATCAATAAAGGTATCTCGGAATTCTCTTTCAGGAAAAATCTCAAAAGGAATTTTCTCAACTTTATCCTTATATGCAATTACCATATCCTGCGTCATAAACCAGATATCTGGCGGATTTCCTGCTGCCATAGAATTTAAAAGCTCGTCTTTGTAGCTGGCGGGGAATTTTTCTACATATGTTATAAAAAATTTGTTTCTATTCTCTTGCTGAAAAGAATTTAGAAAATTATTTACAGATTCTTGGGGAAAAGGTCCCCACATTGTCAAATCCACTTTCTCCACGCCAACTCTTTTCCCGCCCCAGGGAATGATTCCGCTGAAAAGAAGGGCGGCGAAAATAAAGGCGGCGATTAAGATACTTATTAAAATTATCTGAAATTTAGTCATGATCTCCGTTTTATGAAAATAATACCATAATGATTTTCTCCTACATTAACATCTTCTATTTTTTCAAAGCCTATTTTTTCAAAAAGTTCCAGACAATCTTCTTTTTTAATCCTTTGCTCTTTTGGGGGACCGATCCTTAAAAATTTTTCATCCCATTCAATGATAAAGGCCCGACCTCCATCTTTTAAAACTCTGAAGGCCTCTTTTGCAATCGCCTCTTTATCCTCCACCTGAAACAAAATATTTGAGATGATCACAACATTTACTGATTGATCAGCAAGGTGAGATCCTTTTTCTTTCTCTAAATCACCCCAGATGATTCTGACATTATTAAGATTATTAAGCTCGGCATTTGATTTTATGGCGCTAAGAAGATCTTTTTGGACATCAATGGCATATACCACTCCGTAAATGCCAACGATTTTGGCTACTGGTATAATATAATGCCCTGATCCGGAACCAAAATCAGCAACAACCATTCCTGGTTCTATTCCAATTGTGTGTATGATTTGTTTAGGTCTTACAAACATGTCAGTGAGGCGATGCTATCACCATCTTTTAATTTCATAATTCTCACTCCTTGGGTTTGCCTGCTTAAACTAGGAATCTGGGCAAGAGATATGCGGATCACCTGAGCTTTTTGCGAAATAGCAATTAGCTCTTCAAATTCTGGATTGATAACTTTTGCAATAATCAGGGGACCTGCTTTTGGGGTAACCTTTGACGTCTTTATGCCTGATCCTCCCCTTTTTTGCAGACGATACTGCTTGATATCAGTTTTCTTGCCAAACCCTAATTTACTCATTGTCAAGAGAAATTGTTTTTCTGTTTTTGGCTGAATGATATCTGCGCCAATTAATTCATCATCTGAAGAAAGTTTCATTCCCATGACTCCAGCGGCTGTCCGACCCATTATTCTGATATCCGATTCTTTAAATCTTATGGACTGTCCCCTCTTGCTCGCGCAAATGATATGGTCACCCTTAGATGCCAAATGAGCAAATCTCAATTCATCTTCCTTTTCAAGTTTTATGGCCACGATTCCATTCCTTCTGACATCCTTAAATACTGATGCATCTGTTTTCTTTATTATACCTTTTTTTGTAGTCATTATCAAAAATCTTTCTTTATCCTTAGTTCCGCTTGGGAAAACCAAAACAGAGGTCACCCTTTCATCCGGAGAAAGAGAGAGAAAATTCATAATTGATTTACCTTTAGTGGCCCGTTTACCTTCAGGAAGATCATACATCTTCACCTGGTATACCTTTCCGAGATCCGTAAAAAACAACAGATCATCATGAGTGTTGGCAATAATAAAAATTTTAACAAAATCTTCTTCCTTGGTATTAATATCCACTACTCCTATTCCTCCTCTCTTTTGTGTTCTGTATGTTGAGGGATCGGTGCGTTTCACATAGCCTCCATTTGTCAGAATCATCACCTGTTCCTTTTCAGGAACAATATCCTCAATAGAGATTGATTTTGCTACTCTACCTATTACTCTGGTCCTTCTTTCATCTCCGTATCTATTTTTAAGCTCTGATATTTCATCCTTGATTACCTTCAAGATTTTTTTAGGATCAGCCAAAATTGCCCTGAGATCTTTAACAAGCTTTTGTTTCTCTTTCAATTCGTCTTCAATCTTCTGTCTTTCGAGACCAGCAAGAGTTTGAAGTTTCATTTCCAGAATAGCAGTGGTTTGTTTGTCTGAAAATCTGAATTTTTCCATTAATTTTTTGTGGGCTATCTCTCTGTTAGCAGATGATTTAATGGTTTTTATGACAGCATCAATATGATCTAGCGCCTTTTTCAAACCCTCCAGAATGTGCGCCCTCTCTATGGCTCGATTCAAATCAAATCTCGTTCTCCTTTCCACGATATTTTTTCTGTGTTCTATAAAATAACTGATGATTTCTTTAAGTCTCAGAATCTGCGGCTGGATGCCGTCAATCAGGGCGATCATATTGAAATGATAGACTTTTTCTAAATCAGTATGTTTGTACAAGGCATTGAGAATTTTTTGCGGATAAGCTCCTGATTTTAAATCAATAACTATTCTCATTCCTTCTTTACTAGATTCATCTCTGATATCTTTGATGCCTTCAAGCTTTTTATCTTGAACCAAATCTGCGATTTTCATTATTAATTCTGATTTATTGGTCTGAAAAGTTATGGAGGTGATGATTATCTGCGATCCTCCTCTTTCTCCCTCTACAATTTCTGCCTCACCGCGCGTGATCACCGCTCCCCGGCCTGAAGCATAGGCATGATGAATATCTTTGGGATTAAAAATCAGACCACCGGTCGGAAAATCAGGGCCTTTTATAAATTTCATCAGATCTTCTGTTGAAGCAAGCGGATTGTCAACAAAATATACAATCGCATCTGCCACCTCAGAAAGATTATGGGGAGGAATATCAGTGGCCATTCCCACAGCAATCCCCATAGAGCCGTTTACCAGCAGATTGGGCACCACCGCAGGCAGAACTTCTGGCTCTTTTAATCTGTTGTCGTAATTAGGCTTAAAGTCTACAGTCTCTTTATCAATATCTTTAAGCATTTCATCAGCCAAGGCCGTCATCCTCGCCTCTGTGTAACGGTAAGCTGCCGGAGCATCGCCATCAATAGAACCCCAGTTCCCCTGGCCGTCTATCAAAGGATATTTCATACGGAAATCTTGCGCCAATCTGGCCATAGCATCATAAAGTGCAATATCTCCGTGCGGATGATATTTCCCCAGCGCGTCACCGACAATTGAAGCTGATTTCTTAAACTTGGCATTATGCGACAGACCTGCCTCATACATTGAATATAGAATTCTTCGGTGCACTGGTTTCAGCCCGTCTCTCACATCAGGGAGAGCGCGTGAGACAATGACAGACATTGCATAATCAAGATAGGAGTCTTTCATCTCCTTTGAGATTTCTGAGGAGATAATTCCTTCCTTCTTTATGACAGTTTTTTCTTTTTTCTTATCTTTCATACAAATTTTGGGCTTGATTTAAAAAATTTTTCGTTATTTCAAAAACAGAATTAATATTTTCTTTTGTCATTTTTAATTCTCTCTTAATCACATTGAACGGAGAATCTTCGCTTGCTCCTGATCCCTCTGATAGTTTTTTCTTCCCCAAGGTAAAATCAAGCGTCGTTACCCAGATAAAGATTATAATAACTATTGAAATCAGCATGCTCACTATTAAAACTTTTTTCCTGTAAGCTTCGGGTTTTTTATGCACCTCTTCAATTTTTTCTATTAAAGACATGGTTCTAAGACAGCAACTTTTGTTTTATTATCTGTTAGATCTTTTTTCTTTATGCTTAATTTTTCCAATGGTTTAGATTCTCCATTTCCGACTTCCTCAAGAAATTTTTTAAGAGCATTGCCTTTTTTATAATGGATCGGAATGACGATCTTCGGTCCTATCTGACTGACAATTCTTGATGCATCCCCAGGCTCCAATACTGTCTCTCCGCCTATGGGAATGAATAAAATATCAATCTCGCCTATGTTTTCTTTTAAGTCCGGTCTTAAATTTTTCTCTCCAAAATCACCTATATGACAAATGATGATGTCTTCTATTTCTACTTTATAAATAGTGTTTAGGCCGTATTTTTGGCCAGAACTTGAATCGTGAAAAGATTTTATGCCAGTAATATGGATTCCACTGGTTTCGTATTCTCCCGGGCCGTCTATCAATAAAAATACCTTCCCTTCTGTCTTGGCTGCCAAGTTTTCAAAACCGTTGTGGTCTTTGTGATTATGACTGACAAAAACTATGTCGGTCTGGAATCTCGGGGATTTGAATTCCGACTCCTTTGAAGGAGGATCAAAAGCAAGTACAGTCTCTCCGGATTGTACTTTCAAACATGCTAAACCATAATAAGTAATAACCATTTGATATTATTATATCAGAGCTTGCAAAAAATTTAAATATTCATATACTATATTAGTATGTCAGAAATAACTGCTAATTTTATGGACACAACGATGAAAAATGCTCAAGTGTCTATACCAAAACTTAATGATCTAGTTGAAGGTATTGTTATTGGAAAAACATCTAAAGGAGTCTTTATAGATATCCCGCCTTTTGGCACTGGTATCATCTATGGCAGAGAATTGAATAATGCCAAAGATACTTTAAAAGTTTTAAAATCAGGCGATAGAATTATCGTCAAGATAGTGGAACTGGAAAATGAAATGGGTTATCTTTCTTTCTCTTTGAAAGAAGCAACGCAGGAAATAGTCTGGCGTGAAGCAGAAGAGATACAAAAAAACAAGACTGTCCTTAAACTGCCTATTATTGATGCTAACAGTGGCGGATTAATACTCCAATGGAAAAATATTCAGGGCTTTTTGCCGACATCACAACTAAAATCCGAACATTATCCACGAGTAGAAGACGGCGACAAGGAAAAGATTCTTACTGAACTAAAAAAGATGATTAATACAGAAATTGCTGTGAACATCATTGCAGTTAACCAAAAAGAAAAAAAATTAATTTTTTCTGAAAAAAGCACTGGCACTGAAGAAATGAAAGAGATTGTTTCTAAGTATAAAGTTGGTGATATCATTGAAGGAGAAATTACTGGAATTGTTGATTTCGGTGTTTTTCTGAAAATTGAAGAGGGATTAGAAGGATTAGCGCATATTTCAGAGCTTGATTGGGGTCTTGTTGAAAATCCTAACGATTTATTCAAAATTGGAGAAAAAATTAAGGCGCAGATAATCAGCATCAAGGACGGAAAAATCTCGCTTTCTGTCAAGGCATTAAAGCCAAATCCGTGGCTGGCGGCAGAGAAAAAATATAATAAAGGTGATATTATAAAGGGAGTTGTCATCAGATTCAATAAGCATGGAGCCTTGGTAAGCATAGAAGAAGGTGTGGCAGGATTGGTTCATATTTCCCTGTTCAAATCTGAAGAAGATATGAAAAATAAAATTGAACTAGGAAAATCATACCCTTTCCAGATTATCCTCTTTGAGCCGGATGATCAGAGACTGATTTTAAATTATTTGGAAAGTTCTGAATCTTAATTAACTTAATTATAAAGATTCATCGCTTTCTGTAGTCCTTCTTTGATAATTATCTCTATTGCAGAGGTAATTTTTTTTGAAACTTTCTTTAAGATATTCAGTTCTTTGGGTTTAAAATTGCCTAGAATATGATCAATGATTTTTTTTGCATCAGGCTTTTTTAATTTACCAAAAGGAGTTGTAGGAGAAATTCCCACTCTGATTCTTATGAAATCTTTGGTTTTTATATTTTTTATTACTGATTCAACACCTCGATGACCTCCGGAATTTTTACCAAAAGAAATTTTAAATTTCCCAAGGGGAATATCCAGATCATCATGAACGACGATCAAATTCCCCGCCTT
The DNA here is from genome assembly GCA_040752125.1 of Patescibacteria group bacterium. Lineage (GTDB taxonomy): Bacteria > Patescibacteriota > Minisyncoccia > UBA9983 > UBA9983 > JBFMFK01. The sequence goes on from JBFMFK010000018.1 coordinate 10,175, forward strand.
CTTTTCGGAGGTGATTATTGGCTTTAGACTTAAGCCAGATTTATTCATAAAAGTTTCTGGCAAAATACACATTATTTTTTCTTTACCCATTTTCCTTTCTGTCGTTAAGGCATTGATTTTTTTATTAAATTCATAATCTTCCATCTCGTTTTTTTTGCAAAAATCACCAACAATAGTCCGACCCGTACTATGTCGGCTTAATTTGTATTTCTCTCCTGGATTTCCAAGCCCTGCTATGTAATACATATGAATTCTATTATTTCTATTATAAATAATATCAAAAAAATAAAAAGCGCAGATAGATGTAGATAATAGATGTAGATAATAGATAGCTCTACTATTTGCTATTTTCCGCATATGCTAAATTTGACTAGAGATTATGAATACCATAAAATATAAAAAAGTAATAAGTAATATAGTAATTAATTATGGAGGATTTAATAGTTTTAAAAAAGAGGATACAGAATTTTCTTGACTCTGATAGTGGTTATGCTGTGGCTTCAAAAATTGTATTAGCTGTTTTAGTAACAGCAGGAATCTTGTTTATCGCAGCAACAGCTCCAAATATTTTTCAAGCCTTTAAAGTCTTTAAAAAATCTCGGGGATATTCCGATAAAAAACTAAAAAGTACCTTATATTCTCTCAAAAGGAGAAATTTTATCAAAATTCTCCAAGAAAAAGATGACAAAATCAGAATTGAATTGACAAAAAAGGGCGAAAAACGGATTAGAGAGTTTTCAATAGAAACGCTTACGATTTCGAGACAAAAACATTGGGATAGAAAATGGAGAGTAATAATTTTTGATATACCGATAAAATTTAATAAAGCACGTGAGGCTTTACGAAATAAATTAAAATATCTTGGATTTTATCAATTGCAAAAAAGTGTTTGGATATTCCCCTACCCTTGCGAAGATGAGATCTTTTTTGTTGCGCATCTTTTTCAAGTAGAACCATTTATAGAAATTCTTACAGTTGAAAATCTATTGCATGAAAATAAAATTAGAAGATTTTTTAAATTATAATTATTACGGGAGAATAAGATAATTAAAATAATCAGTTGCTATTTTCCGCATATGCGAGAAATGACTAACTAATAGATTAATAAATACAGATTAATAAATATAAAATATAAATAATGAATTGTGAAAAAAGGGGTGGCTTGAAAACGCTCTGCTGGGTGAATAAGGGTTGCAGGGAATAAAATTATAGTGTATTATTTCAATGATGGAAACAAAAACTACAATCCGGGAATATATAAGATTCACATTTATTGTTTTATTCATTGTCCTCCCAATCCGCTTTTGGATTGCACAACCTTTCATTGTCAGCGGCGCATCAATGGTGCCAACTTTTGAAAATGGCGATTATCTTATTATTGATGAATTATCTTATCATCTGCGAACCCCGCAAAAGGGAGAAGTAATAATTTTTCGTTATCCCTTAGACCCTTCAAAATTCTTCATCAAAAGAATCATTGGAGTGCCAGGAGACACGGTTGAAATTAATGGCGGGAAAATTTTATTGAAAGATAATGAATATTATGTTTTAGGTGACAATAGAAACAATAGTCTAGATTCAAGAATTTGGGGCACACTAGACAGAAATCTTATAGTGGGGAGAGCTTTAGTCAGATTATGGCCAATCACTGATATGTCTCTCTTACCCGGCCAAGATGCGGAAAATTATGATCAATAAGCCAGAAAAATCAAAAAACATGCTCCAAACTCCAAAGGGGCTACATGACATACTGCCTGATGAATTTAGTTATTACAGGCACATATATGACAAGGCGCAAGAAATTGCCAGCTACTATGAATTTTTACCTATTCAAACGCCAATCTTAGAAAAAACCGATCTCTTTACTGTCAGTCTGGGAGAGGCAAATGATATAGTTGAAAAACAAATGTACATCTTAAGAACAAGAGGCGGTGATTATCTTGCTCTTCGTCCAGAAGGAACAGCACCGATTGTCAGGTCATATCTTGAACACGGGATGCATACCTGGCCTCAACCAGTGATGCTTTTTTATAAAGGCTCTTTTTTCCGGCACGAAAAGCCACAAAGAGGAAGATTCAGGGAATTCGAACAGTTCGGCATTGAGATTATCAATGAAGAGAAACCTGTTGCAGAGGCAGTAATAATAAAAGTTTTGACATTAATTCTTGAAGAATTGGGAATTGGGCCGATTATCGTTCATATCAACACACTCGGAGATAAAGAATGCCGAAGTGCCTATCGTAAAGAACTGGTTTCTTTCTACAGAAAAAAATTACATCATCTCTGCAAAGACTGCAGAAACAGATTTAGCAATAACCCCCTAAGACTTCTGGACTGCAAAGAACCAAAATGCATTGAAATCAAACAGGAGGCACCTCAAATGTTGGATTATCTTTGCGAATCCTGCAAGCAACATTTTAAAGAAGTTATAGAGTTTCTTGAAGCCAATAAAATTACTTATTTTCTTGATACGCATTTGGTTCGCGGATTAGATTATTATACGAGAACGGTTTTTGAAATCTTTGAAGAAAAAAATGAAACGAAAGAAGAAATGCCTCTGGCCCTAGCCAGCGGAGGCAGATATGATTATTTGGCCAAGACTTTATCAGAAAAAAACTTTCCTGCCACAGGCGGTGCATTGGGCGTAGACAGAATAGTGGAATCAATGAAAGAGAAGAAAATAGAAATAAAACTACCCAAAATTCCAAAGGTATTTTTTATTCAATTAGGAAATGCAGCCAAATACAAAAGTCTTAATGTTATTGAGATGTTTCGAAAGGCACATATACCCTTAGCTCAATCTGTCAGCAAAGATAGTTTAAAAAGCCAGCTTAAGATTGCTGCTAAGTTAAATATTCCCTTAGCTATAATTATGGGCCAGAAAGAGTCTTTGGAAAACTCTTTAATTCTTAAGGATATGGAGACAGGAACCCAAGATACAGTGGGCCTAGATAAAATAATTGAAATTATCAGAAAAAAAATATAATCTTAAAGATATGATTGAAGTCAAAAGAAGTGAAAATGAGTCATCGCTAAGCCTCATCAGAAGATTCACCAAAAAAGTGCAGCAATCAGGGATTCTTAAAAGAGTTCACTCCTCACAATTTAAAACAAGGCGAGAGTCCAATTTAGACAAAAAAGAAAAGGCTCTAAAAAGGGTGAAAGCAAAAAAAAGAATGGATTATCTTTGGAAACTTGGGAAAATAGAAAAATCAAGGAATGAATAAAAAATGGAAGAAAATCAAAGAGGCGGTGTTGGGAAAAGATTTTGAATTGAGTCTCGTATTCACTGACAGCAAACTAATGAGGAGACTGAATGAGAAATATAGAGGAAAGAGGAAAGTGACAACAGTTCTTTCTTTCCCTTTATCAAAAAAAACAGGGGAAATTTTCTTAAATCTACCCTTGATAAAAAAAGAGGCAAAAAAATTAGAATTAGATGCTGAACAGTACAAGATATATCTTTTCATTCATTCCCTTTTACATCTCAAGGGTTATAGACACGGTAAAGAGATGAATAGAAAAGAACAAAAAATATTGAGAAATTATTATGGCCAGAAAAATCATCACGGGAATTGATGTAGGTACTTCAAGAATAAAAGTTGTCGTCGCAGAACAAAAAGGCGATACAAACTTAAATATTTTAGGTTTGAGTCAGAAAAATTCAGAGGGAATCAGAAGAGGATATGTGGTAGATTCTGAAGAAGTCTCCAGTAATATAAAATCCACAATTAGGGCCTTGGAAAAATCAAACTCTATCCCCCAGATCAAACAGGCCTCTATTGCTATTGGAGGCATCGGCCTTAGTTCTTTAAGATCAAAAGGTTCCATTGTGATCTCTCGAGCTGATGGAGAAATAACTGATTATGATATAAAAAGAGTGCTGAATCAATGCGAGGCCAATTTAACAAATGTTTCCAATAAGCAGATCATTCATGAAATTCCGCTCTTATTTAAAATAGACAACAGTATTGTTCAAGGAAGACCGGTTGGAATGAAAGGAAGCAAATTAGAGGCAGAAACGTTGTATATCACTGTTTTAAACCACCACCTGAACGATCTAATAAAATCTATAGAATCAGCAGACATCTCCGTAGATGATATCGTAGCATCTCCTTTGGCAGCCAGTGCGGTTGTCTTAAACACTCACCAAAAAGAGGTTGGCTGCGTTTTGGCCAATATAGGCGCCAATACGATTTCTATAGTGGTTTTTGAAGAAAACAGGCCGATTTCCCTAGAAGTCTTCTCCATCGGCTCAACACATATCACTAATGATATTGCCTTGGGACTGCAAATTCCACTAGATGAAGCTGAAAAAATTAAACTGGAATTTAATGCTGGTTCATCACATCCTAAGAAGCAATTAGCAAATATTATTGAAGCAAGATTAAATGATGTTTTTGAATTAATTGAATCTCATCTCAAAAAAATCAACAGAAACAGACTGTTACCAGCTGGAATTATTTTAACAGGTGGAGGGTCAAATTTATTCAGTTTAGAAGAAATAGCAAGGTCATCTCTAAAGCTTCCAGCAAAAGTTGCCAGCCCCCTTTCTTTGCAAAATATAGGAATTAATATTTCAGGAATGTATAAGGATCAGGTTATTAATGATCCGCGTTGGTCTGTGGCTGTGGGATTATGTGTTATTAATTTGAAAGAGAATTTTATGGAAGGATCTGATCTTAAGCAGTTTAAGGGAGGAATAAAATTAGCACTCAAAAAGGTATTCAGGATTTTTTTGCCATAAAAATTATAATATGTTATAGTGCATTATATGCCACGAATCCATCCAAGCCCAGAAACATTTGCCAGGATGAAAGTCATAGGTGTCGGCAATTCCGGCACAAATTCTGTTAATCATATGATCCGCTATAAAGTCAGTGGTGTAGAATTTATTGTAGTTGATACAGATGCTCAAAAACTCCATCACAGCATAGCCACAAAAAAAATCCACATTGGTAAAAACATAACAAAGGGGCTGGGTGGCGGAATGAATCCTGACATCGGCAGGCAGGCCGCAGAAGAGACAAAAGAAGAATTGAAAGAAGCCATCAAGGGTGCAGATATGGTTTTTATTGCAGGCGGAGAAGGAGGTGCCACAGCCACTGGCGCTGCTCCCATAATCGCGAAGCTTTCAAAAGAACAGGGTATTTTAACTATTGCCGTGGTGACAACTCCTTTTTATTTTGAAGGCGCTCAAAGAAAAAGAACAGCAGAAGAGGGAGTAATGAACCTCAGAAATAATGTTGATGCTTCAATCACTATTAATAATGACAGACTTTTGGATTTAATTGATCAAAAAACTACTTTTTTGTCAGCATTCAAAACTTGTGATGAAGTCCTCAGACAGGCAGTAGAAGGTATAGTAGATTTGATTGTAACCCCTGGCATCATCAATGTAGATTTCTCTGATATTAAAGCAGTGATGCAAAACGCAGGGTCTGCCTTGATGGGTATTGGCAGGGCACATGGAGAAAAAAGGGCTGTTGAAGCAGCTCAAAAAGCGATTAATTCTCCCCTTTTGGATCTTTCCATAGAAGGAGCCAGAGGTGTTCTTTTTGTAATATCCGGTGGAGAAGATATGACAATGTCAGAAATTCAAGAGGCGGCAAACATTATTACTTCCTCAATTGATAGGGAGGCAAAAGTCATCTTTGGAGCAATTCATGATGATCGTCTTAGAAAAAACGAGATAAAAATTACTGTTATTGCCTCTGGCTTTGCTGAAAACAAAGACACGAGAAAACTCCCAATTTTTTCAGATAGCACAAAGGCCAGTTCTAAAAATGAAAAAGAAAAAAAGATAAATGAATCCAAATTAGAAGAGAAGGAAATTTTGGAGGAAGATGAATGGGATTCTGTTCCCGCTTTTTTGCGTCGAAAAAAGATATAAAATTTAATATTAATGTATGGATAAAAAAATTTTTTATATTCCTGCAGCCATAATCATTGCAGGACTCATCATTGCCGGTGCTTTAATTTTTACTAGAAAACCAGTTTCCGCTCCTGGTCTTTTAAACAATAGTCCCTCACCAACACCGGAATCAACAGGGAATGTAAATGTTGTATCTGATAAAGATCATATTCGAGGCGATATCAATGCTCCTTTAACCATCATTGAATATTCTGATACTGAATGCCCGTTCTGTAAAAAATTCCAGGAAACCATGCAGCAATTAATGGATGTCTATGGTAAAGAGGGGAAAATTAAATGGGTCTACAGACATTTTCCCTTAGATGCACTTCATACAAAATCCAGAAAAGAATCTGAAGCAACAGAATGTGCAGCAGAATTGGGGGGTAATGAAAAATTCTGGGCTTATTTGGACAGAATATATGAAATTACACCATCAAATGACGGACTTGATCCTAAACAACTGCTAGTCATTGCTGAATATTTAGGATTAGATAAAAAGGCATTTGAGGATTGCTTGAACAGCGGCCGGCATGCCCAAGATGTTGAGGATAATTATCAAAAAGGATTAAAGGCAGGGGTCCAGGGTACGCCATTCAGTATTATTATTACAAAAGACAATGAGCAGATACCTATAAACGGTGCCCTGCCCTATAGCCAATTGAAAATCGGTATTGACCAATTACTAGCTGAAGGAAGTTAAATAATTATAGACTGAAAGAGCGGCCTTGGCTCCATCTGCAGCCGCAATGACATTCTGTTTATAAATTCCATCAGTCACATCTCCAGCGGCAAAAACTCCTTTAATTGAGGTCTCCATTGTTTTTGGATTAATAATTATCTCTCCGATATTATTAAGATTCAGAAAACCTCTTACAAAATCTGTAGCAGGCATCCATCCTATGTTGATAAAAATGCCCTGTACTGGGATTTCTTTTTCTTTGCCCGAAGTTTTATCTTGATAAACAATTTTTTCCACAAAATTGTTTCCTTTTATCTCTTTTATCTCTGCACTGGTTATAAATTCAACCTTCTCTGATTCTCTCAATCTATCCTGCGAGCAGACATCTCCTGTTAAAATATTTTTATATTCTAAAACATAAATCCTCTTTGCATATCTTGTCAGATCTATTGCCGATTCCAGTCCCGTATTTCCACCTCCTATCACGGCCACATCCTTATTATTAAAGAACGGTGCATCACATATAGAACAATAACTGACTCCTTTATTTTTGAATTCATTTTCTCCTTTAATACCTAAAGACATTGGCTTTCTTCCTGTTGCAATAATCACGGTTTTGGATTTGAATTCTTCCCGATTCTCTGTTTTTATAGAAAAAATTTTTCCATCTTTATCTATTTTTAAAACAGTCATTCCTTCTTTTATAATGGATCCGTATTTCTCTGCCTGAGAGTGTATTTTATAGATAAGTTCCTGTCCGCTTATTAATTCAAAACCTGGGAAATTCTCAATGTTGTCAGTCATTACAGATTGCCCGCCCACCTGCTTGGCCAAGATGAGATTGCTTAATTTCTTTCTGCCGGCATAAATTCCAGCAGTCAATCCTGCTGAATCAGCCCCAATGATAATTAAGTCATAAATCATATTATTTTATATGTTGGAGGCTGAGCCTCCAAGTAAGTCGTGGGATTATTCCAATAATAATTTTTCTAATTCTTTTCTTTCTAAAATTATTTTCAACGAATTCTCTGCAAATTCTTGGTATTTTGACATGTTTCCAAACTGATTTAAAATAATATCTTTTTTGCAAAATCCATCAAGATTATTTACATATTCTTCCCAACTTGATTTAGATCTAAACTTTGAAACTGGGCTTTCAAGTTGATGGACTTTATTGTTTAAATTTACATAAACACTTAGATGCAAAAGATACTCATTAGAATCAATATGGATGGCCTTATAACGACCCTGAAATAATGATCCATTACGATCATATTTTTTATTGAAAAACATTGTATAACCAGTTCCTAAACGATGCATGAATTTTTCTATACCATTATCAGTAATCTGTTCCAAAATAAAATGATAATGATTTGGATTAAGACAATAACAAATAAAATTTACCAATCTCTTATGCTTGGAGCACTTGGAGGCTGAGCCTCCAACAAAATTGTGTTGGCGAAAAGAACTTTCAAAGATACTTCCAATTGGTTCAATCGTATTAAATTCTTCCATACTCTGAAAAAATCTTGACAGATCATCATATTCTAAGAAAATTTCTCTTTTATCTACACCCCTATTCAAAACATGATAGTATTCGTGATTAGCAAATTGAATTTTTCTCACGGTATTTCAATTTTACAATTCTTCTGGTTCGGAGGCAATTGCAGATACCTTCCAGAACTTTTGTCTGAAAGAACCGATTATTTCTTTTAATTCATTGTTTTCTAAGACGATTAAAAGAGTGAATCCTGAAATTATTCCAAATAAACCCGATAGAAATCCCTGCATAAAAACTCCGAAAACTGTATGGAGATCAAAAATATTATCAAATATCTGCAAAGAAAGATAAGTAATGATACCTATTAATAGAGAGGAAAAAATAATTTCAAAAAGTGTCTTTTTCAAAACGTCATTAAGCCATCCTAATTCTTTCTTAAAAGAAAAAACCAAAAGTATGATGTTTAAAATCATGCCCAGAGAAAAAATGAAAGGAAGCATCAGAACTCCGATATTGCCTATATCCTCCACCCTTAAAATTTTTCCGAAAAATATCTCGAAAGGACGTAAATTCTCAATGGCGCTCACACACAAAAAAGAGAAAAATATTGTGAATGCTGATGAAAAAATATTAATCTTGAGTGGTCTTAATGTCCTGCCAGCAGCGTAAAAAGATCTTACAAAAAGTATAATCAAGGATTGGGCCGTAATAGATATTGAAAAAAGAGCAAGACTGGCGGCAACTAATCTCGTATCCGTCCAATTAAAGGCGCCTGTTCCCAAGATAACCCTGACAATCTGCGCCCTAAGAACTACAAAGAGAATTGAGGCGGGGATGGACCAAAAGATTATCTGACGCGCTGCAGAAAAAGTCTGAGATAAGAATTGATCTCTTTGGTTATTCTCATAAAGTTTGGCAAGTGTGGGGAAGGCCGCCACACTATAACTTACACCAATAACACTAAGCAAGACAGACTGCATATTCATAGCAAGATTAAAGACTGCGATACTGCCTGAAGCCAATAAAGAGGCGATGGCCGTTATAAAAATAAGAAGAATCTGATTCATACCCAAACCAAAAGTCCTTGGCACAGAAAATAAGAAGACTTTTTTAATTTCATTAAAATCTATCTTAAAATCAAATCTAGGAAGAAATCCAAGCTTGGAAAGTCCCGGAAGCTGAATCCCTGCATGCAGAAAAGCTCCCAGGACAACACCTAAGATGATCCCTTTCATTCCCATAAGAGGATAAAGAAAATTTATTCCAAAAATGATGCTAAGATTATAAAAAAGCGGACTTAATGCATAAATAAAAAATCTTCTGAAAGATTGAATGACGCTGGAAATTAAATTAGAAAACCCCAAGAGAATTGGCGAAAGAAGCAAGATTCTTGTAAGAATAGTTAACTGACCCTGTTCTTCCAAAGAAAAACCCGGGGCGATGATCTTTACAAAAAAAGGCGCGAGCATAAAAAAGATTACAGCCAATCCAGTCATCATAAAGATGAAAACCGTAAAAACCTGATTAAAAAAAGAGTATGCCCTTTCTTTAGATTTGGAAAGTCTTTCTAAAAAAAATGGTATTAATACTGTTACAGAGACAAGGGAAAGAGAGAGGATATAAAGAAAATCCGGAATGCGGAAGGCGGCATAGTAAATGTCCAATAATTTACCTGCACCGAACGTTCCCGCCAGCATTCTGTCCCGCAAAATTCCAAGCGCACTAGAACCAATTGAAGACAATGCCAAAAGGAAGGCGGCATGATGAAAGCCGCCGAATTCTCGATTAAATAATTTGAGAAAATAATTAACCATTTTCTGCTTTTAATATTATTGCATTATTTTTTAAAAAACAATCCCCTCCTGTTGATAGGAGGGGAGATTTTACATCTGTAAGCCGAATTCTGTACCCTACGGATTGATCAGTAGGGTGATAGTCATATATCTGCTCTGACGGTTGCCGCGTCAGAGTCAAGCGGCTCTCGCCAATGCTCTGCATTGAAAGCATCGGGCACGGCCTTGCATCAAGCAGGGTTTTCCATCTCTAATTGTTGCCAATTAAAGCTCTGCAGTAGCCATAAGAGCCTTAAAAAGACATAAAGACACCTGCAGACTTTTCACTTTTCCCTCGACATAACGTCGGGTAGTATTGTCTCTGTGGCACCGCCAACTGCATCATTTATATATAAATTATAATAAATAATGAAGTCAACGCTCACGACCCTTGATTTTAATCAAAAAATCGGAGTATCCCTATGCCGACTTTACAGTTGGCACGGTGGGCATTACCCACTGCTTACTTCCCTACCTAAGGCAGGGGATGTTCGGACTTTCCTCCCCATTATGATGGGGCGACTATCCGATGTAAAACTAATTGAATTATATAATCTATATTCTCTTTGTCAAGCCCAGCGTAATATCCCAATACCTTGGAATCACCTAGGGTAAGATTTATGTATATGGCATACACAACAAACCCAAGGCTTCCCAAGGTAAGAATGGAAGCAGTGAGATTAGTTAAATATCGCGGTTGGAGCAC
>JBFMFK010000019.1:0-27440 GCA_040752125.1 Patescibacteria group bacterium
CTCTTCAATATCTGTTCCTTGACGTCTTTGGCTACTCGGTAGCCTTTTTTGGTTGATGTTGCCATAGTAATACCCATTATACCTTAATTAGACTCTTAGAAAAGGTGTCTGAATTTTGGGGTACCGGACAGGAACGATAACTTTTTTTAATTGTTTTGTGTTTTGTTCCCCAATTGATTTTCTAATCTGTTTCCAAATTTCATTTTTATTTTTCCCATAAAAAAGTGTGTTCGTGTGTTCGTTAATGAAATATTTTTGCAGATTATATTTATTTGCTTGTTGGGCAAAAAATAAAAGATTAGAAAAACGAGAAATTATAATTGATAAACTCATAAGAACATTTGATTTAGAAAATAAACAATGATTTCTATAGATAAATTATATCATAAATTCTCAAAAGAAAAATCACTCTTTGCAAAAATTTGGGGATTATGGTATAAAAGAAACAGAATCTAAAAACCTTAAAAAAACAATAAAAATCAATCAAGGTTGGTTCTAATTGCAATTTCTTTGATAATTGGTTGCGCTGCAGCAGGCCGCCTCATTGATTACGGAAGCATAAAGACTGATGTAGCAATGAGTGAATCGATATTTCTTTCTCCTACTGATGCCCCAAAAACAATACTTGTCCAAGTGCGCAACACCAGCAGTAACCAAAACATCACTCCTATCTTTGAATCAGTATTGAATTCTGGCATTCAATCACGAGGATACTGGATCATCCCTAAGCCATCACAAGCCACTTCCCCACCAAGGTGAATTTTTTTATTGTTAAGTATTCTTACTACTAGCTTTTGACGTTTTTTATCTCTTTGAGTAAGCTTTTCCCAATCTTTTGCTGTCTTATAAGATCTAATTTTTACAGCACTGTGATCTCTTTGATCATCTAGAAAAAGCTTATATATAATTATATATTCTTTTTTCACTAAACTAAAATTTTACCATAAATTATAACGAAAAACAAAAAGCCGAGAGTTGCGCGTCGCTCTCGGCATTGTTATCTTTTCTCTTTTTTCCTTTTGTGGTTCCGATTCCGATAGAAATGGATCCCGATTCCAGCGCCAGCCAAACCTAACCCAATGGTTGCCCCAATAATTCCGCATTTAACGAGTATTTTCTTCTTTTTTGGTCCTCTTTCCATCAGCTCCCTTGCTTTTTCTTGAGCTATTTTGCGGATATCTTGCCTATCATTGGGAGTGTAATCAAAGATGGTTTTGTAAAGTCCTGTTCGCTCGCTAATAATTTTTCGAAATTCCGGCAAATCGGGAATTTTATCTGGCGGCATTCTTTCTCTTAATTCTTTTTCTTTTTGAATTAAATCAACAAATTGAGAAACAAGTTTTTTATCTTCGGCATCTCGATAGATATCCAATTTTTTATTTCCCATTTCTCTTAGAATATTCCATTGCTGATCAGCCAGCTTTAAAATTTCGGCATAGACACAAGGCTCTGTTTCAGGATCAACATAACGAAAGATGTAGGAAAGTTCAATCATTTTCCGAATAGAATCGTAAAATTGAGCGATGTCATTTCGGGAAAAAATATCGCATTGCGATTTTTTAAATTTGTTAATGAACCAATCTTTATCTATCACTGTTCTTACCACCTTTCTCTTCTTTTTCCTAAAATTTTTTCTACCTTTTGTAGTCTAGGTTTCAGTTTTGTTTTGCCAATCCGGCCCGGTACTACTTTGCCAATAGAAGAAATTCGCCAAACATAAGGAAATATTTTCACATTAACCTCCTTTCCTTTTACTTTTTGATCAATGAAGAGATTGCAGACATCAGATTCTCTACATTATTTTCCAGAGAACCTCCGCCAAAAGAATAAACCGGTTTACCTATTCTGATACTAACTCTATTCTTTCTGAATAGAGTTTTTAAAGAACATACTTTGTGACTCCCTGTTATGCCCACGGGAACGATCGGGGCACTTGTTTGTTTTTGCAAAAACGCCACGCCCCTTCTGCCTTTCTGTAAATTGCCGTCTTTTGTCCGGCTGCCTTCTGGGTATATCCATACCTTGTCTCCATTTTTCAAAGCTGTTATGGCCTCTTCCAATGCCTTAAGTAAATCACCGCCAGTTTTGTCAATTGGTATTGATCCATTAATTCTTACATAAGCTGCCGTTAAAAAATTGAAGGGAAAAGGAAAAGGATTTCTCCAGTTATAATACTGTCTTAATGCCAAAAAACGTATGGGGAAAAATCTATTAGGATAAAAACTTTCTTTTGGCATTGAGGCAGCGCAAATCGGGCCATCAAGATACGAAGCGTGATTGGAAGCAAAAATAACAGCCTTATTCTCAAGCCCTTTGAGATTCTCCTGACCTTCAATTTTATAGCCAGCGCAAATTTTCAATCCTAAGTATATAGGCCAATACGTCAACATCTGGAAAATCTTAGCTATCTGCACTATCATAACCTCCTTTAATATAATATTATCACAAATTCTCCCCTTAGTTTATCCTTGTTTTTAAAATAAGTCAAAACATCTTTGATGTTGCCGCGAATAACTTCTTCAAATATCTTGGTCAGTTCTCTGGCGATGATGATTTTTTTGGTCGGGCAAAATTTATAAATAAGACTAAGATTCTTCATCAATCTATGGGACGAATCATAATAGATTGCCGGATATTCTGATTCGGCAATTTTTTTGAAGAATTTTTCTCTACCCTTTTTATGAGGCGGGAAGGCAAAAAATGAAAATTTCTGCATATTGATTCCTGAAATACTTATTATCGCCGTAATCGCCGAAGCACCAGGCACTGGCACTACTCTAATCTCATTCTCTAATGCATTTTTCACTAAAATATTTCCCGGATCGCTTATGCCCGGCGTGCCGCTGTCAGTCACGAGGGCAATATTTTTGCCTAAATTTAATCTATTTATTATCAACTGAATTTTTGCTTGACTGGAATGCTGAAAATAAGAAATTGTCGGTGTACTTATTTTGAAATGATGAAGCAGTTTTTTCGTCACTCTTGTATCTTCGCAGGCGATCATATCAACCTCTTTTAAAATTCTTAAGGCGCGCAAACTTATATCTTCTAAATTACCGATCGGTGTTGCAACCACATAGAGCATTCCTTCTTTCATCTTCTTGAAAAAAATAAAGCCACTAAAGGAAGAATAAGCCAGAGAAAAAAGGCGTTATCTGAAGCAAAGAAATTGCTTACTATTGGCGAAAAAGTGAAAATACCTTTAGTTGGAAAAAGATGGAAAAAATAGCTAAATAAAAGCCCTGATGCAAGAAAGCTTAAAAGGAAAGTCTGCCACCATCTTTTATTGCCAGTGAATGAACTTGAAAAAATTTTAATCAGTAAAATATTGACAAAGATCAACAAAACCAAAAAGATGAATATCTTGATGAAAAAAATTTCCAAAATGGTCCTCTTTTTCAAAAACAAGACAAGATATGAGAAATTCTCAAATAAAGATCCGGCGACATAGAGTGAAAGAAGAAAGGAAATCAGCTTTGCCTTTCCTGCTGAAATGCCGTAAAAAAATCCGACGGCCACAAAAAAAAACAAGACAATAATATCCCATGAAGGATTGGAAATTAATTCAGATAATGACCGGATGTCTATATTCTCCATTGCTTATATTATATCCCTTCTTTCTGCAAATCTTCAACAAGTTTCTTAACAGATGAGGAGACTTTTTTCGGCGTCCTCACTAAAATTTTTATCATTAAATCTCCTCTTGAACCATTTGGCTGGGGCACTCCTTTCCCTTTAATTCTTAAAATTTCTCCTGAATCTATCCCCTGCGGAATCTTTATTTTGATGATTCCATCTAAAGTCTTAATTTCTTTTTGACTGCCCAAGATAGCATCGGAAATCTTAATATTCAAATCCATTACCAGATTATTCTTTTCTCTTTTGAAAACGGGGTGCGGTTTAACATGGATTTTGACGTATAAATCTCCAGGTATTCCGCCGGTAATCGCTTCACCCATAGCAGTAATCTTTACCATCTCTCCGTCGTAGACGCCAACAGGAATCTTAATGACAATTTCCTCTTTTTTCGGCATCACGCCATTTCCTTTGCAATGAGAGCATTTTTTTGAAGGCACTGTTCCTTTACCAAAGCATTTATCACATTCTTTTACTGTGCTGAAAACACCAAAAAATGATTTTCTTGTCTCGTGTACTCTACCCGTCCCCTTGCAAAAGGAACATTCATAAAATTTTGTGCCTAGTTCTGCTCCTGTTCCTTTACATTCATCACATAGGGAAATCTTTGAGATAATCACACGTCTCTCTGTGCCGAAGATAGAATCTTCAAAGGGAATTTCTAAATCTATGGAAATATCTCTGCCCCTCTTTTGTCTTTTTCTATGGGCGCTTGAGCTGAAAAAATTTTCAAAAATATCATTGAGGTCCCATCCGGAAGTTGGCTCGCCAAAATCAAAACTGGAAAAATCCCAGCCCGGGGCCTTGCCTGCAAAACCGCCAAAGTCAAAACCTGCTCCTCCTTCACCAAAAACTCTGCCATAGGCATCGTATTCTGCGCGCTTTTTATCATCACCAAGAACTTGATAAGCTTCGTTTATCTCTTTAAATTTTTTGTCATCTCCTTTGGTTTTATCAGGATGATGTTTATGAGCAAGCTTGTAATAGGCCTTCTTTATCTCTTCTTTAGAGGCATTTTTAGGAATGCCTAAAATTTCATAATAGTCACGCATAAGATCTCAAATTGTACAAATTGTAAAATTTAATTGCTAGTGCCCTTGTCTTCAAAATCAGCATCATGCACATTCCCCTCTCCGTCTTTCTTTTCTTCTGATTGACTTCTGCCTTGTTCCTGAGCTTGTTTGTATAAAATCTCTCCAATTGAAGATAGAGCCTTGGATAATTCCTGGGAAGAATTTCTAATCTCATCTATACTTGAGCCGTCTTTAGCCTTTTTTAAAGATTCAATCTTTTCCTCCACCATCTTTTTAGAATCAGCGGGAATCTTATCTCCTGCATCTCGCAGAGATTTCTCAGCAGTATAAATCAATGAATCAGCATTGTTTCTTGCCTCAGCAAATTCTTTCTTTCTTTTGTCGTCTTCAGCATGAGTCTCAGCATCTTTTTTCAGTTTCTCAATATCTTCTTTGGATAATCCAGTTGAAGCCTCAATGCGGATGGATTGCGATTTGGAAGTTGCTTTGTCCTTTGCCGTAACATTCAAAATACCATTTACATCAATGTCAAAATTCACCTCTATCTGGGGTATGCCGCGTGGTGCCGGAGGGATGCCGTCTAAAATGAATCTGCCCAAGGTTTTATTGTCAATTGCCATTTCTCTTTCGCCCTGCAATACATGGATTTCAACCGAAGTCTGATTGTCGGAGGCTGTTGAAAAAATCTGATTCTTGCTCGTGGGAATAGTTGTATTCTTGGCGATTATCTTGGTACATATTCCACCCAATGTTTCTATGCCTAAGGAAAGAGGTGTGACATCCAAAAGCAAGACATCCTTAATATCTCCCTGTAAAATTCCTGCCTGAACAGCTGCACCAATGGCCACTACCTCATCCGGATTAATAGATTTATTTGGTTCCTTCCCAAAAAAATCTTTCACTGCATTTTGGACTGCAGGCATCCTTGTCTGTCCTCCAACAAGGATAATTTCATCGATATCATTGATGTTAAAACTAGAAGCATTAATTGCCCTTTCGGTAATCTCTATGGAATTTTTGATGTAGTCGCCTACTAATTCTTCCAATTTTGCCCTAGTTAATTTCAGTAAGAGATGTTTTGGTCCTGCGGCATCAGAGGTTATGAAAGGAATATTTATTTCCGATTCTAATGTGCTTGAAAGCTCGTGCTTTGCTTTCTCTGCAGCTTCCTTTAATCTCTGTAAGGCCATTAAGTCTTTAGAAAGATCGATTCCACTTTCTTTTTTGTATTCATCAATAATCCATTTTATAGTTCTTTGATCAAAATCATCTCCGCCAAGATGAGTATCTCCGTCTGTTGACTTCACTTCAATGACATCTTCACCAACCTCAAGAACCGACACATCAAATGTGCCTCCTCCGAGATCATAAACAACAATCTTTTCATTTCTTTTTTTATTGAAACCATACGCTAAAGCCGCAGCCGTTGGCTCATTAATAATTCTATGAACCTTAAACCCTGCTATCTCGCCGGCTATCTTTGTCGCCTTCCTTTGAGCATCATCAAAATAAGCAGGAACGGTTATTATTGCTTCATCTATTTTGGCACCGATTTTCGCTTCGGCATCGTGTTTTAATTTCTGCAGGATCATAGCCGAAATTTCCTCTGGTCTGTATGTTTTATCGCCCATTGTTACCAAAACTCCGCCCTCTTTTGATTCTGTGATTTTATATGGCAGAAGTTTTTTGTCTTTTTCCACCTCAAGACTAGAAAAGTTTCTCCCTATTAAACGTTTGACTGAAAAGATTGTATTTTGAGAATTGGTAACAGCTTGTCTTTTAGCCAAAAGTCCTACCAATCTGTCCCCGTTTTTAGAAATAGCAACAATAGAGGATGTGGTGCGATTACCCTCCTCATTCTCTAGAATTTTTGGCTCACCTCCTTCAATGATTGCCATTGCCGAATTGGTTGTGCCAAGATCAATACCAAGTATTTTCATAATTATTGCAATTTGTATCTTCCGACTCTTACCTGAGCCGGTCTTAAGACCTTTTGGTTTATTTTATAACCCTTCCTTAATTCTTTCACCACCTTTCCAGCCATTTCCTGATTATTAACTTCAATTTCATCAATTGCTTCGTGTTCTTGAGGATCAAAGATTTTTCCTTGAGAATCAATCAAAGTTAGGTTATATTTCTTGAAGGTGTCTAAAAATTGATTATATAAAGATTTTAAACCATCTTGCCAGTTCTTGTCAAGAGTCTGCCAGCTCTTATCTTCAAAAGCAGCCTCAAATCCGTCTAAAACCGCCAATAATTCTTTGATCAAGTTTTCTTCAGCAGATTTTATTAATTCTTTTCTATTTTCTTCTTCTTCTTTTCTGGCATTGATAAAATCCGCCTTCGCTCTCTGCCAACCAGTCAAGTATTCTTCTTTTTCTTTTTGGCAGTTCTTCAATTCTTCTTTGATTTTTTTTATTTTATTCTGGATATTTTCTCCTTCTTCCTCCGATTCTATGGTTAAATCATTTTCTTCATCCATATGAAATAATCTTACATTGATTTCTAAAAAATTTCAAATATCTAAAATCGAAACCGGGTTTCGATTCTGGCGAAAACCTTTTATCTCTTTGACCATTGTGGTGCTCTTCGTGCTTTTTTCAGACCAAATTTTCTTCTTTCTTTCATCCTTTGATCTCTTGTTAAAAATTGTGCCTTCTTTAATCTCTTTCTGAAATCAGCGTTGAATTTTATCAGTACCCTAGCAATGCCGTGGCGCACTGCTTCTGCCTGGGAATGAATCCCGCCTCCGGAAACTTTGGCGAGTATCCTGAACTTTCCTGCAAGTTTCATCTTTTTCAAAGGATCTTCAATGATCTGTCTCAATTCTTCAGTAAAAAAATAATCACCCAATTTTTTGTCATTGATCAGAATTTCCGGTTCAGCCTTATTAAAAAGACGAATGCGTGCAACAGACGTCTTTCTTCTGCCGACCGCCTCAAAATAATTTGTTGCTCTTATATTTTTATTTTTTTTTTCTGTTTTTTTATCTGATTTTTTATCTGACATAATTATTCTATGATTATATTTTTCATCATTTTATCTCTTAATTTATTTTTTGGAAGCATTCCTCGTACAGCCCTCAGGAGAACATAATCAATCCCCCGTTTTGCAATAACATCTTTCATCATTGATGTTTTCTGCTTGCCAGGATAACCGGAATGCCTTATATATTTTTTTTGTTCTAATTTTTTTCCTGTAATTTTTATTTCAGGGAGATTAATAATTTTCAATTTGATTTGTGGTGCAACGTTCGGCCGGAAAACTGGATCGTTTTTGCCACGCAAAATAAAGGCAACCTCTGAAGCAATTCTTCCCAATGATTTATTTTTTGCATCAATTGTGTAAATCATATTAAATCAATTCTATAATAGCCATTCTGCTTGCATCGCCTTTTCTTGAAGGAAGTTTTATTATCCTTGTGTATCCGCCCATTCGTGTTTTGTATCTTGGCGCAATCTCCTCAAAAATCTTCTTAGCAGACATAGCGCCTAATTTAGAGATAATCAATTTTTTGTTATGAAGATTATTCTTTCTGCCCTTACTGATGATTTTTTCAATAAAAGGCCTCAATTCTTTTGCCTTGGCTTCCGTGGTCTTGATTTTTTTGTAGCGAATGAGATTATTTGCAAGATTCTTCAATAAAGCCCTTCGCTGATCTCTTTTTCTACTTAATTTTCTTCCTTTTTTCTGATGTCTCATAAATTTATTCCTTAAGCGTCAACCCATAATTCCCCAATGCCCTTTTTATCTCTTTTAATGCCTTTTCTCCTATGCCTCCAATTGTCATCAAGTCAGATTCTTTCTTTCGCAAAAGACCGGCGGCAGTCTTTATACCTGCTTCGGTTAATGCTTTAATTGTTCTGCTGGATAACGGCATATCGTCAATTTTGGCTTTCAATATATTTTGCTCTTCTAATTTTTCTTTTTTCTCTTCTTTGCCTTCCTTTAAAATTTCCTCAATATCTTTAATTTCTTCCTGAAAGCCGAGGATGGATTGGAGATGTTTGATCATGATCTCTATTGATTTTTCAAGCGCTTCGCGCGGGGAAATTGAACCATCTGTCTCAATAAAAAATTTTAATCTATTGTAATCAGTTCTTTCTCCAACCCGCATATTTTCAACTTCGTAATTAACCCTTCTAATGGGAGTGAAGAGAGCATCGAGATAAATTTCTCCTATTTCTACTTTGTCTTTATGTAAAGTTTCTTTTGGCACATATCCCAATCCTTTTTCTACGGTCATTTCAATTTTTAATTCCACATCTTTTTTCGTTAATGTGGCAATATAAGCATCTTTATTTAAAACCTCCAGTTGAGTAGGTGTTTTGATATCTTTCGCCGTTGCCTCTCTCGCACCTTTCACAGAAAGAGTGGCCTTTTGGGAATCATTGCCGTGTAATTTAAATCTTATCTTTTTAAGATTTAATAATATGGTCACCACATCTTCTTTTATTCCCTCTGTGGTGGAAAATTCATGGGGTGCCTTTTCAATTTTAACTCGTGTTATGGCTGCACCGCTAAGAGAAGAAAGAATGATCCTTCTTAATGAATTGCCAAGAGTATAACCATAACCAACATAAAGGCCATCGATTTCATAAACACCTTTATTGTCTGTTTCTGATACGATTCTTGGTTTTGAAGGCATGCTTATTGTGTTGTCCATAGATGTTAAATAATTTAATTTATTTTATAAAATTATCGACTATAGAATTCTATTATTGAATGGAGTGTTTTCTCCATTTTTGGGTCATTGCTAATAAAAGGCTTACCGACGATTTCTGCCATTTTTTCTTTATCAAGCTTGATCCAAAGAGGAGGAGAATATTTTTTAAGTTTGATATCAAGATTTTTAAAAATACTTTTGTCTTTTGATAATGCTCTGATAGAAATCTTGTCTCCAATTTTAACACGATAAGAGGGGATATTTACTTTTCTATTATTGACTAAGAGATGACCATGATTCACTAATTGTCTTGCCTCATTCCGTGAATTTGTAAAACCCATTCTGAATACAACATTATCTAATCTAGATTCCAAAAATTCATAAAGCTTAACACCTCTGTCTTCGCCCTTGATTCTACTTGCCGCCCTAACATAATTAGCAAATTGTCTTTCTTTCAAGCCATAGGAATTCCTGATCATCTGTTTTTCCATCAGCTGAACGCCATACTCTGAAAGGCCTGGTTTGGTATGCTTACTTCCTTTTTTGCCGAATATTCCAGGAGCATAGGGTTTGCGCACTACAGAACACTTTGGAGAATAGCATCTTTCACCTTTTAAAAAAAGTTTTTCTTTTGCTCTCCTACATTTTTTACATTTTAGATCCATCATAATTTTTATACTCGTCTAGGTTTTTTGGGCCGGGGACCATTATGGGGGATTGGTGTGATATCTCTGATAGAATTAATCTCAATTCCTTTAGAGGCAACAGTGCGAATGGCTGATTCTCTGCCAGCACCCACCCCTTTTATCATCACATCTAATTCTTTGATACCCACTGACAACGCCTTGCCAGCAAGAAGCTCGGCAGCCTTTGAGGCCGCATAAGGTGTTCCCTTTTTTGTTCCCTTGAATCCAATTGCACCGCTCGAAGTCCACATAATGGTGTTACCTTTTGTGTCAGTCAGATTTAACAAGGTATTATTATATGTTGATTGGATATACAAAATACCGCTAGAAATTTTTTTCTTCGGAATCTTGCTGAGTGAACGCTCTTTAAGAGCAACATCCATCTCTCCTGAACTTTTTTTTGCAATACGTTTTTTCCCCATATTAATTTTATGTCTTTTCTAGTTTCCTGCGTCCACTTCCCATTGTTATCCGCACATTTCCTCTCACCGTCCTTGAATTGGTCTTTGTCCTCTGTCCTCTTACAGGTAGACGTTTTATATGCCTGATACCGCGATAACTTTTTATCTCCTTTAATCTTTTGATATTTGAAAGAATTTCTCTTCTTAATTCACCTTCAATTTTATACTTTTCAATAGATTCCCTGATAAGATTAACTTCTTTTTCTGATAATTCCTTTGCTTTCTTTTCCATAGATATCTTGGATTTAGTAAGAATATCTCTTGCCCTTGAACGGCCAATGCCATAAATATATGTAAGCGCCACTTCTAGTCTTTTATTGTCTGGTATGTTTACTCCTGCTATTCTCATATTAGTTATTATTTACTGCTTATTTCAGCCTTGTCGCTGTTTATGCTTCGGATTTTTCTTGCATATTACATACAAGCGGCCCTTTCTTCTGACCATCTTGCAATCCCGGCATATTTTTTTAACTGAAGCTTTAACTCTCATAAAAATTATAATCTTTGGATTATTCTGCCTTTGGTCTCATCATATTGACCCAATTCTATCTTGACTTTGTCGCCAATCATAACCTTTATCCTGTTTATCCTCATTTTACCAGAAAGATAAGCCATAATTTCCTGTCCCTCATTTAATTGCACACGAAAAACAGTATTAGGCAATGCTTCTATTACAATGCCCGTTACTAATTTACCTGATTTTTCCTTCATTTATTAGACTTTATTATAATAACAGATTAATGATAAAGATGTCAAATTTCAAGACCTGACAAGGAATTTTTTATACTCTTCAACAGCAGGCTGGTCAAATGCATTTACATTAAAAAGTTTGGCTAAAAATACAACTTCCATCATTTTAAACTGCATAAATTCTCCTAAAACATTCTCTGATATTTCCGGCAAATCTATTTCCATAAATGGCAGGCTTCTTTCCTGATAGGCACTTTTCACTCCCTTCATTATCAAATCCATTCCTGCAGAGGAAACAAAAGTAGTAAATTTATCCTTGGGTCCAGCAAGATACAACTGGAGACAAGAATGAAAATCTACAGGAGTAGAAACCAGAGGCGTGATGCCGCTTATTGTCTTTTCTCCCTGTAAATCTGTATCCTTGCCCAAACTTTCGGCAAGGACTTGGCTATGCCATTTTCCCAATGCCTCCATTTCTGGATTTGAAAAAAATGTATTATGAATTTTTATGCCGTTTTTATTATGCAAATAAATCAAACTGGCGGAAAGAATGGCAATATTGCTAAAGGCAGGATCCAAACACCAACTTCTCATATTTTTGGCACCGGCCAATAATTTATCAATATTAATTCCTGTCAGGAGCAGAGGAAAAAGCCCCACTGGAGAAAAAACAGAATATCTGCCGGAGATATTTTTCGGTATCTCCAAAAGACTAAAATTTTTTTCTTCAGCAATTGACCAAAGCTTTGACTCTTTCTCTGTAATGATGACTATTCTTTTATCAATATTGTCAACTTTCTTCTTTAGAATACTGTAAATATCTTCAAAATTATTGATTATTTCAAAGGTTGTGCCTGATTTACAAATAATGTTAAGAATGATCTCTTCTGGGTTTGATATCTCTGAAATTATCTTCTGAACTGACTGAATTGTCTTTTTGGAGATCGTATCAATGAAAATTATTTTAGGAAGACGACTTGTTATCAAATTATCTATCTTCCCGTAGATCGCCTCGTAAATTGCCTGACATCCCAACTCTGAACCGCCGATGCCTACGAGAAAGAGATATTTTAATTTCCCGGTGTTCTTTTCTTTCGCCAAATCTTCAACTTTCTTCTTTATGGTTGCGTCAAAGGGTAAATTGATAAATCCTTCTGGAGATTCATAACCGTCTCCTCCTCTCTCTGATATTTTTTTCAACCGGAAAATATATGATTCTGCCTCTTGAATAATTGGCATTATATCTTCTTCCTTGATTAAGGCTATATCTTTGTATCTGAATTCCATATGAATTGATTATAACATTTTTTATTCATAACGTAAGGCATCAATAGGGCTTTTAAGAGACGCTTTGCGTGCCGGGTAAATGCCGAAAATTAGTCCGACAAAAGCTGCCACACCTAAACCCAAAAGAGCTGCGGAAACAGGAAACGCAAAAGGCCACTGAAGATTCAAAATTTGGGACAAAATTATTGATATTAAAAAGGAAAATAACCCGCCCAAGGCAATGCCAATGATGCTGCCAATAGCTGTTAGGCTGACAGATTCTAAAAGGAATTGAAGAAGAATATCTCTGTCTGTTGCGCCAACTGCCTTTCTCAGACCAATCTCCCGCGTTCTCTCTGTAACTGAAACAAGCATAATATTCATAATGCCAATCCCGCCAACAATCAGAGATATGGCAGCCACTGCTGCAAGGAACAGAGTCAATATATTGGTGACTGTACTGACTATATTCATAGCATCGGCCTGTGTCTCAACAAAAAAATCATCTTTTGAAATATCTTCTATGTCGTGATTGTTCCTCAATGTTATTTTTATATTTTCAACTGTTTGCCCAATATTTGCCTCATCATCAACCTCAACGACAAGACGGTGGAAATATTTTATCCCAAAGATATATTGCTGAGCAGTAGTGTAAGGTATAATAGATGTCTCGTCAAAATTAAGAAAAGAAAATTGTCCTTTTTTGGGCAGAATCCCGATGATTCTGAAATTTCTGCCTTTAATTTTAATTTTTTCTCCCAGGGCATCACTGTTTCCAAAAAGCTCTTCCTTGACCTTAGAACCAATAATAACAACATCAGTATATCCTTTGATTTCCTCTTCTGTAAAATTCCTGCCTTCAGACGGCTCTAGATCGTAAATTTTCGCAAAAAGGTCATTGACACCAAAGATAGTTGAACGATAAGTTTCACTGCCATAAACCAAACTCTCGCTTCCAAAAACAACCGGCATAAGTTTGTTCAAATGAGGAACATTATTTTTGCTTTGCAAAGATTCCAAATCTCTCTGTTTTAATGAGTCAGCAAAAGTTGAAAAAATATCTGTTGGTCCTTTGGGTTGCCTTCCTGGCACAATTGCTATCACCTTAGATCCAATACTTTGAATCTGACCAAGAATCAGATTCTGTGCGGCCTTTCCCAAAGACATGATGATGATAATCGCCATGACCCCGATTACAATCCCCAAGATAGTTAAAGCAGAACGTGATTTGTTTGTATTAAGACCTCTAAGCGCTGTTTTGAGTGAATATTTTAAATTCATAATTATTTTCTGAAACCATCTTTTGCCTCATGCCTATGATGGATT
Source organism: Patescibacteria group bacterium (assembly GCA_040752125.1). Classification (GTDB taxonomy): domain Bacteria; phylum Patescibacteriota; class Minisyncoccia; order UBA9983; family UBA9983; genus JBFMFK01. The sequence continues at coordinate 13,766 of JBFMFK010000019.1, forward strand.
TTTGTGTCTGTTTCTATTCTGCCGTCTTTTACTGTAATGATTCTCTGCGCATGTTCGGCAGTATATGTCTCGTGGGTGATTAATATGACAGTATGACCCCTTTCTTCATTGAGCCTTTGGATTATTCCCACAATTAACTCCCCTGATTTGGAATCAAGATTGCCTGTCGGCTCATCGGCAAAGATCACCTGAGGATTATTGACTAGCGCACGAGCAATGGCAACTCTTTGCTTCTCGCCGCCTGAAAGTTGTGATGAATCATGATATAGCCGATGGCCCAGCTCCACAGCTTCAATCGCCTTTTTTGCCATCTCGTTCCACTTTGATTCTTTTATCCCAGAATAGAACAAGGGCAACTTAACATTTTCTAAAACATTTGTTCTCGGAAGAAGATTAAATGCCTGAAAGACAAAACCAAATTTCTTATTCCGCAGATGCGCAATCTTATTTTTTGAGTAATCATCAATAGTCTTCCCCATAAAACGATATCCCCCGCTTGTTTGCCTGTCTAAAAATCCCAAGATGTGAAGGAGAGTTGATTTTCCAGAACCAGAAGGACCCATGACGGCCACAAATTCTCCTTCCTGAATATCAAAGCTCATTCCACAGAGAGCAGGAGTTTCTGTGCCGTTTTTATAAATTTTGCATAAATTATGTACTTCAATCAAAGACATGGTAATAAGTTCAAGTATAACACAAAAATGCCTGGATCCAGGCATTTTTGTGAAAAGAATCGCAAATAATTTCAAACTGCTGTTGTTTCTTTTTTAATCATTTTAGGCATATCGATGATCACATAGATTGCAGACAAGCCGACGATTATATAAACAATCCGAGCAATCAAATCTCCCAAAAAAGCAGTGATATAATCTATGCCCAAAAAGCCGATAATCCCCCAATTGAGACCTCCGATAATCAGTAAAATTATTGCTATCCAGTCTAAAGTAGCGGGCTTACTCATTGTTTTATCAAATTTTATTTAAATTTAAACGATCCTTAAAAATCCGACCTTTGTCATAATTTTACCATAGAAATAAATTACAGGCTTTTAGATTGTTGATAAAAATTGAATTTTCAAAATGTTCAACTTCCGATATTGAACATTTTATTTTAAGCCATTTTATTATTATTTTTGCGAAGTGATTAATTTTTCTCCTTCTTTAATTCCCTCTATTATCTCTATATTTCCATCAGAACCCTTGAGACCTGTGTTTACTTTGCGTTCTTCAATGCTGTTGCCATCTTTGAGAACTTTTACGATTTTGTCTCCGTTTTCCTTCACAGCAATTGCCCTTTGAGGAACGACAATAACTTTTTCTCTTTTGGCAGTAAGAATATCGATATTGGCAGTCATCCCGGATTTTACCCCGCCATCATTATTGATGAACTGGAGGGTAGTCTTATATGTTGCCACACCTTCAATAATTATCTCTCCTGGATCTATCTTTACTACCTTAGCTCTGAAGATAATGTCTTTGCCATAGGCATCAAGTGTAATATCGGCAGAATCATTAATTTTTACTTTGGCAATATCTGCTTCTGGTACGTCAACTTCAATTTCAAAATTTGATTCTGAAATTATTGAAATAACATTTTTATTCGCAGGAATAATTTCGCCAACCTTTGCATCTTGAACGGTAACTACACCATTTACCGGAGAATAAATAATCGTTTTTGCCAATTCAGCTTTATAATTTTCTACATTTGCCTCTGCCTGTTCTACAAGAGCTTCCTGTGCCTTGATTGCTTCAGGTGTTGAACCCGCCTTTTGCAGAGCAAGTTCATTTTGGACCAACAAGAGATTAGATTGTGATGTTCTTAATTTCTCTTCTGCTAATAATAAATTAGAGATAGCAGTATTGATATTAGTTCTCGCCGTAGAAACATCGGCCTTCCATGAATCAATCGTTGTCTGACTCAAATCAGCAGTGGGAATAAGATAGTTTACAGCTAGGGCTATTTTATCTAAAAATATTTTTGTTTGGTCAAGATTATTTTTTGCAGTCTGGATGTAAGAATCAAGGACATTAGAAATGGATAAATTGCTAGCAAGCATCTGCCAGGCGACAAGAGTTTCTTCAATTAAAAATCTCTCCCACTCTATATCATTTTTCAATTGAGAGTTAGAGATATTAAAATTAATCTGAGGATTAGAGCCACGGGCGTTGCTGAAAAATTGATCAACTTTATTTCTAATAGCATCATCAGATTTGGTATAGGCATCCTGTAATTTATCAACCAAATTGTTCTTCGCATCATCAAGAGCCACTTGTGCATTCTCAACCTTGACCTCGTAAATTTGGATTTGTTCAGGCCGAGTTCCTTTTCTCAATTCATCTAATTTTGCCTGCTGGGATTTTAGATTCGCTTCAACACTCTTAATCTGTGCAAGAATATCAGCATTGTTCAAATTGGCCAAAATCTTGCCAATAAAGACTTTATCTCCAATATCAACGTAAACTTTTGCCACTTTTCCACTTTTTTCAAAAGCAAGATCAATACTTGTGGCAGGTTTAATCCTTCCAGTTGCACTTACCTTTTGGACGATATCGCTCCTTTTGGCTTCAATTATTTCATAAGATGTCTTTTCGGTTCTGAAAAACAAAAAATAACTACTAATGAATAGGATAATGATTATTAAAACAATAAAAACTATGCTTTTTCTAGCTTTTATTCCCATTGTGATTATTTTATTAAAATTAATATTTTTATCTGGTGACAGATATGGTCACCCCTAACTGAGCATCAGGCGCACTCACAATAATTCGGTTGTTTATCGTTGTAGCAACAGTATAACCAATACCATTGGTCGCACAACCTGATGGACATGCAGGATCTGCGGGAAGCGCCACAAGATAAGTAGCATTAGTTGTCAGCACTGAAAGATCAATCAGTCCTGTACAACTGGCAGCTCCGGTGGCGCAGATTTCTGTGGTTGTGCCAGTAATTGTTGAAGGCAAAGCTCCATTGTTGTCTATGGCATACTGATAGATTGCATTTAAAATCGTGTTCACATTGCTCCAGCGCTGGGCATTGTTTGCCTGAGCAAACTGCCGGGCGGGATTGATGGCAACAATAGCTACTGCTGCTAAAATGGCAATAATGGCAATGACTACTAAAATTTCAATAAGAGTAAAACCTTTTTTCATTGTTAATTTTTATTTTTAATTTAAGTATTTCTAAAGATCGACCAGTTTTCTTTAATTTTATAAAATTTTTAAAATTATTGCTTTTTTATTGTGGATAAACACTATTTTTTAATCTTTTTTAAGAAATTAATCCCCTTAGAGATATCTCCTGTGCCACGCAAGGACAGACCAACAACATTAGCAAAGAAAATTGATCCTCTCATCGTCTTAAAAATGCTTTTATTTGCCAACTTATCAAAGGGATCAGGTGTTTTTATTGCTATTTTTGTGATTTTGGAAAGAGAGTCCTGCAAAAATGGAACCAGAGATGAACCGCCCGCCAAGATGATTTCTATGATTTCAGTGCCGTATCTTTTCTCAAAATAATCTATGGATTCTTCTATTTTCTTGGTTAATTCTCCAAAAACAATATCCAAGGCGCCAGATATCTTATTTGTCTTTTTATCTTTCAAGCCAACCTCTCTTTTAAATTTCTCTGCATCAGCATAGCTTACATTCAATTTCTCTGCCACAGCCAAGGTAAAATCATTCCCGCCAATGGGTATTGTTACAGATGAGCGGAAATTCTTATCAGCATCAAAAAAACTGACATTCGTTGTCCTAATTCCGATATCTATTAAAACAGAATTGCCGTTCAAAATCAGTGCCCGACCTAAAGAAGAAGATTCTAAGTCAGCCAAAATCAATCCCAGTTTTAGGTCTTTAAAAATTTTTATATATTTATCTATAATATTTTTCGGAACTACCGCACATAAAAGCATCTGGCTGTTTCCATAATCGGAATCTAAAAACATAAAATCATAATAAAATTTTCCCGGCTCTAGGGGCACTATATTTTTTATTCTCTCCATTAATTTTTCTTCCAATTGCTTTTGAAATAATCCCTTTTTTGTCTCCAATAAAAAACTGAATGTTTTTGAATCAGGTATGCTTAAAAGTATCTTAAGATTTTCTTTTAGATCTAAAGGCCTGGGCCTGGTACTACTGATCAATTCTTTTATCTTCAACTTGAGTCTATCTTCATTTAAAATTTCACCGTTCCTGACAATGCCCGGTTCTAAAATAATTCTATTGAAAGCCAAGACTTTCCGGCTTTTGTTAATCTGGAGGAGTTCTATTGAAAAATCACTTATATCAATTGCCACCGGCTCTTGTTTTTTTAGGAAAAAATTAATCATCTTAGAAATTTGGTACTTCTTGCCAAAGACTAATCTGTAATGGTCTTACTTGAGCTATATTTATTTTTATCTTTTTTCTGTAATTTTTAAAATTTGATTCTGTTTTGATGACTCTATTAAAATTTCCGCTTCCTTCAACAGGCAAAATATTGCAGGAATCACTACCTATTATTATAGTTTCATTTCCTGAATAATTAAAGTCAGAAAAGAGTTTAAGTAAGGCATCTTCAGCGCAGGCATCAGCTAGAGACAGAGAGTAATTTGACAGGCTCTCATTCAAGCTCATATTTGATTCACCAACAGAACGCAAAGAAACTCCAATACTGATTAAGAGGACAGTTGCGCTGATGATTAATATTGAGATTAAAGCAATAAATCCTTGTTTATATTCTTTCATTTTTTTCTTATATTGGCTGTGGTATAAAAAGTTTTTTCAACATTATACTCTGATTTATTTTCTGGATTGACATACTTCATTGTTATCTGAATTCTCATTGTTCCTGGTATGTTGGGATAAGAGATATTAGAAAATTGAAGAGTTGTTACAATCACTTCATCAGAAGTAAGCGATATGGCGCTACCTCCGTTCTCTGTCATTCTTAAAATGCCATTCGATAAATCAAAGACAGTTGGATTCTGCTGGCTATCTGCCATTAATAATGAAAGTGATGAGGCTGATGTTCCCATTGGCGGGCTATTGATTGATTGAGCATTCCTTATGCGCTCTCCTATTTTTTCCATTGCCATTCTGGCATTTTGACTCACCTCTTCCATTGCAACAAGTTTTGCTTTGCCAAAAAAAATATTTAAAGCAATCGTTCCAGTCACAATTAAAATAATGCCGACAATGCCGATATAGATTAAAAACTCAATTAGTGTAAATGCTTTATTATTCATAACTAAATTCTATTCCAGGCAAAATCAAACCAAAAATCCAAGTCATTGGAGCCAGATATGCCGTGCTCCATTTGCGCCCGACCACCAGAAGTATAAAAAGTATTATTCGTTCCATCCCAAACAACAGAATGGACGTCCTGGTCTGTGACTCCCATTAAAACCATCATATCATCGCTATTGGGGTCTGGAATTATGCGCGCTGTTTCCAAGGCCGCTGATATTGATGAAAGCGAAAATTGCGAAGACCAGGCATTGGTAGCGGGATCATAAATATTATATTTTGGATAGGCGGTTCTGTCGCTATAAACAGATATTGCCAAAGCGCCGGATTGTTTTTCATAACCCAAATCAAAACTCATTTGACTGCCTGTATCGCTGGTTGTTTCCAGTTCTGTTAAATCGTACCACAGCGGAGAAAAATCGCTTTCCATGCAATTAATGTCAGAGGCAGAACCTTTAAAACAAGCGAGAAATTCATTGGCAGTCGGCCGGCCGATAATCTGCATATTTCTTGCTGCTCCGCCAATATTAATGTTTTCCATACTACTGCTCCAAGATGTGCTATTCCAAATGCGGATGTTGGGAAAATTGTCTGATGCTTCGTTGAAAGTAAGCGCACCTATAGAAGTGTCATTCGGGCTCCAGGCAAAAGAAAGAGTTTCATAACCAAGGGCGACTGATGCTGAAGCGTGTTCTGTAACAGCGCTCCAGGATGAACCATTCCATAACGAAGTATTGGTATCTAAGCCAGCATCCAGCACTGCCAGCATTGCCTGATTAGTGCCTGGCCGATTTCTCACAATAATCCACTCTGGATTACCGCCAACATTAGGGCATGATGCTTGACTAGACCAATTAGTTCCATTCCAAATCCTGTATTTTGGTATATTAGTATTGTCTTCGTAAATCAAGAGAAAATCGCCATTGTCCAAATAATCTCCGTCAAAATCTCTTACCTGTGGTCTGACTGTGCCTGCCCAAGCCGCGAGTTGAATAACATTGCCCCAAGACGAACCATTCCAAACTTGGGCAAAAATATATTGGTCAGGATCAGTACTGTTAATAAAATGTTTGGTAACCAAAATTTTTTCATTTCTGGTTGGTGAAGAGTATAATTCCAATACTCTGGTCGGCCTGTCTAAAGGCACGCCAAAATCCGGCACTGTTTGTTCAGAACTCCAGTTGCCATTCTCATCAAGTATCTTATATCTTATAACATCATCAGCGCCTGAAATATCTGCATAAGCCAGCATGCCGCCTCCTGGTGGTTTTAAATTTGTGAGATAAGTGACAAGAGAAACTGAATCTGAACGCTGGGGACTAAATTGCCATATTACTTGCGAGGTTATCTTCTTCCTTTTAACATCAATATCTTCTACTGTGACAACCCTTGTGAATTGATCCTGAATATCAGAGGTACCAGAAAATATCCATCTATTTCCGGAAAGCAAAATGCCATGGTTCCCTGCTGTAAGATCATTAAATTGATAATCACGTATTGATCTTGCTGCTTCCAATCCTTCTTTGACAAGTAGAATTGCCTGCATTCTTTCAATTCCCTGCCTTGAGGAAACATCTGCATCTAAAATAAGAAAACCAATGGTAGCCACAGCTAAAACAAAAAAACTCATTGCCACCAAAAGTTCTACCAGTGATTGACCTCTATTGAATGTCAACTTTTCCTTGTTCATTAATATTGATTGTTTTACTGTTGCTACCAGAGCTTATTATCAATGCTCCAGCAGTGGTTGTACCTGATAATTTACTAAAAACAATTTCACTAATACCGTTCACATTAATGCTGTATGGCAGCGAAAAATTTTCATCTTCATCCTGAATTCTTGAAGAAAAATTGTTGCCCTGAAATAAAATATAAGAGTCGGGAAAAAATTTTATCCCAAAAGCACTATCATTTTTTTGGAAAACTGCCTTATTATGCGCCTTTCTTAAGTTTGAAAGAATATCAGTGGCAACTTCATCTAAAGTTTGGTTTTTGTAAAAATTTATTCCTAGGGGAATGGTCAAAGAAAAAATCACAATGATGAGAGTCAATATTATCAATAGTTCTACTAAAGTAAAACCATTGTGCATAGATCTTTTTAATGGCCGAAGCCCTTGGTGATTTGATAAATCGGCATGATAATAGCCAAGGCCACAAAACCGAGCGCAAGGCCGATGAAAATAAGAAGAATTGGCTCAATGATAACTGGTAGGCGCTTTGTTCTATTATTGACTTCTTTTGAGTAAAAATCAGCGAGGTAAAAAAAAGATTCCTCCAATGTTCCGCTCCTTTCGGCTGTATTCAAGATATTGATCATATTTTTAGGATAAAGTTGTGGATAATCTTTGAGTGTTTCTGAAAAAACAGTTCCCCTGACCACTCTTTTTTTGCAATTGCCAATTGATTCTTGATAAAGGATGTTTGTCGGGATCTCTGCTGCGATATCCAATGATTCGCTTATGGTCAGGCCACTTCTCAGAAGCACAGAGAAAATTTGCGACAGTAAAGCCAATTGATATTCAATAAGAAGTTTGCCTATAAATGGAGTCTTTAAATAAAGAGAGTGGAAAAATCTTTTTATCAATCTGATTTTGTTTATAAAAATAAAAAATATCAACAAGGCGATCAAACAAATTAAAACGACAAGCCAGAATTTCTGCAGAAAAAAGGCAATAGCCATGAGGATTCTCGTAAATAACGGAAGCTGAACATTTAATTGTTGAAAAAGGGGAACTAATCTGGGTAGAATGAAAACCGCCAATCCTCCTCCCAGGATTAGTGTGGCTGAGAAGACAATTTTTGGATAGAGCGTGGCAGAATTGATTGATTTTCTCAAATCATTATTATGTTCCATCCAGTCAGCAAGAAAGGCAAGATTCTTCTCCAGATTGCCGCTTGCCTCCCCGGCACGCAAAAAAACTATGAAAACTTTGCCAAAAATTTTTTCCTCTTTAGCAAAGGCATCGGCAAGCGAAGTCCCCATTTCTACATCTTTTTTTACATTTTTCAAGATCTCTTGCAATTTCCGAGAACTGGCCTGATCACTTAAAGTGGCTAGAGCTTCATTAATGGTTATTCCGCTTTTAAGCATTACTGCTAAATTCTTTGAAAAATCAACTATTTCTTCAGATGATATTTTTTTAAACATATTAACTTATTTTTTCTTGGAAAGAATGTAATTCACCTTTTCTACGACATCTGACAAACAGACTTCTCCTTTAACAAAATAATCTTCTGCTCCTAAGGCCATACCCTCTTTTAGATCTGATTCCTGGCCCAGGCTTGAAAGAATAATTACCGGAATATGTTTGGTGGTTGTATTGGTTTTTATCTCTTTCAAGACATCAAACCCGTTTTTTCTAGGAAGCATCAAGTCAAGCAGAACTAAATCCGGTTCATCACTAATTACTTTATGCAACCCCTCAATGCCATTGATGGCTTCTATGAAAAGGTAACCAGCGCGAGTCATCTTATCTCTATAAAGCTTTCTGAAAAATATATCGTCGTCTATTAATAAGACTTTCAATTTTTTATTTTTTCCTAATGGTCCCATAATCGGAATCATTTTCTGACAATTGGCAATGAAAAATAAAATATCATTCCGGCATTTTTATTTTTTTTAAACCAAATCTTACCCTTACTCCTATCAATGACTGCCTTATTGATATATAGTCCTAAACCACTGCCGGTGGGATCAATCTTTAGCGCCTGTTCTGATCTGTAAAATTTAGAAAAAACTTTTTTAAAATCTTTCTCTGGAATACCTATACCGTTATCACTGCAGGAAAAGATAATATTCTTTCCAGATTGTTTAAGCTCTACCTCAATTTTGCCTGGACCGGAATGGCGGTATCTTATTGAATTTGAGAGGAAATTTTCTATCACATCTCTGATCTTTTCCGGATCAGTGTAAATTAGGGGGATTTTATTGGGTTTATTAAAAATAATTTCGCAATTGAAAACTTTCGCCCAATTGAAAAAATCCCTTACCACTTCTTCAGTAATCTTAATCAAATCTGTAGGTTGGGAATTAATTTTATAAACTTTTCCTTCAATCCTTGACGCTTCAAGAAAATTGAAAATAGTTTTTTCCACACGCTCTAAATTTTTTAAGGCATCGTCTATATACTCTTTTTGTCTTTCATTCGTCGGACCGAGATCGCCTGATAAAAGAACCTCTAAGTAACCTTTCAAGACTGCAAGTGGACTTCTAAGTTGATGAGCGATTATTGATACTGGTTCTGATATTTTTGCCATATTTCTATTTATTATATCAAAATTATGTTTTTGTTACCCTGATAATTTCTTCTATAGTGGTAATACCTTGAAAAACCTTGGCCACGCCATCATAAAGCATAGATTTCATTCCAAGATCCTGCGCCTTTTTTTCAATTATATCAGATGAAGTCTTTTGAACTATCAAAGATCGAATCTCCTCTCCAATTTCCATTACCTCAAAAATACCTGTTCTTCCTATATAGCCAGAATTATTGCAGATTTTGCACCTTGTTCCCTTAAAAAACCTTATTTTAGAAAGATCTTTTTCACCTCCAATCTCTTCAATCATCTTCGCGAGCAATGGTTCGGACTTTATGACCCTTAACTCTTCTTTTGTCAGAAAATAGCTCTTGCGGCATTGCTCGCAAATTTTCCTGATCAGTCTCTGGGCAATAATAACATTTAAAGATGAAGCCACCAAAAATGGCTCAATACCCATCTCAATCAGACGCGGAAAGGCAGTGGCAGCATTATTGGCATGCAAGGTAGACAAAAGCAGATGACCGGTCATAGCTGCATTGACAGCAATTTCAGCTGTATCTTTATCTCTGATTTCGCCAACCATGATGATATCCGGATCTTGTCTGACAATTGTCTTCAGTCCAGTTGCAAAGGTGAGATTTTTCTTTGGATTGACTTGCGTCTGTTGAACATGCTCAATGTTATATTCAACTGGATCTTCAATGGACATAATGTTTACTTCCGGCTTGTTTAAAATCTGGACAATGGCATAAAGAGTTGTTGTCTTGCCAGAGCCGGTTGGACCGACTGCCAAAATCATTCCATATGGCTTGGCAATGGCGCGCTGAACTTTGGCTAAATCTTCTTCCATCATACCGATATCTTCCAAAGGCAGTCTTCTGGAACGATCGGATAATATTCTCAAAACAATATTTTCTCCTTTGGTGATAGGAAGAACAGAAACACGGACATCAAAAGTCGTGTCTTCTTTACTAAAATCAAATCTGCCATCCTGCGAGGCAGCGTGTTCATCCGTTCTCAGGGCGGCCATTATTTTGATCCTAAAAACAATCTTGTCATGAATATCTTTTGGATACCTTACAACCTCATGGAGAACGCCGTCAATCCTAAACCTCACTGATATCTCGTCTTCTAATGGTTCTATATGAATATCAGAGGCGCGGTTTTCATGAGCATACTCAAGGAAAAGATTTACAAGCTTCACAATATTCTCCTCTCCACGGGCATCTGGCGATGAACTATCTTTTAGATCTCCAATGAGAATGTTAACTTCTTTGGCAAGATTACTGCTGTAATATTTGAAAGTTTCTTTAAGATTGTGATGGGTCGCATAATAAATTATCGCGGTCTTCCCTGCTTTTTTCTCAACAAATTTTATGAATTCATAATTGTCCGGATAAGCTGTGGCGAGATGGATATTTTTGGCATCATCTTTAAAAATTATCGCCATCTGACTCTTGGCGACTACTTCAGGAATAAGAAAAAGATTCTTTTCAGAAATTTTTTCTTTGGTCAGATCTACAAATTTCAACTTATAGTAATCTGCGATTATCTGGCCCAGATGATTATCAGAAATATAACCGCTTTCAGACAAAAATTCCTCTAGGGGGATATTTTTGAACTTTGACTCGCGTTCAGCCAAATCAAATTGTTCCGCGTTCAGAAGATTCGCACCAATCAAGATATCCTTTAATTTTTCTGCATCAATTGTCATTAACTATATTATAGCAATTTTTAAGCATTTTTTAAGGATGCCAATAATCTCTCCAGTGGCCAAGCATTTATGATATCTTTCTTCTCTGCCCAGCCGCGCCGAGCCTGGCTAATGCCATATTCCATAAATCTAAGCTGATCAAAATGATGACTGTCTGTATTAATTATCATTTTCACGTTCATTTGCTTCGCCTTTCTAATATTAATATCTTTGAGATCCAATCTTTCAGGATAAGCATTTATTTCCAAAATAGTGCCGGTTTCTTTTGCTGCTCTTAATATTCTTTCAAAATCAATCTCGTATTCATCGCGTCTCTTGATAATCCTGCCGGTTGGATGCGAGATGATATCAACATGAGGATTTTTCATTGCCTTAATTATTCTTTCAGTCATCTTTTCTTTTTTCATCTTAAACTGAGAATGAACACCAGCTATAACAAAATCTAGTTTTGCCAAGGACTCATCTTTAACATCAATAGAGCCATCAGCCAAAATATTCGCCTCACAACCCTTTAAAATTTTGAATGTTGAATGTTGAATGTTGAATGTTGAATTTAATCTATTTATTTCTTTGTTACGTTTTTCTAATTGTTTCTCATCCAAACCATGCTCAATTCTTAAAAATTTTGTATGGTCAGCAATACCCACGTATTGATATCCCATTTTCATCGCTGCTTCAGCGATTTCCTCAATGGAATTCGCGCCGCCGTCCCAATTAGAGTGAATATGCAAATCTCCTAAAATATCTTTATAGCAAATTATCTGCGGTAGTTTATCTTGAAGAGCTAATTCAATTTCTCCTTGATTTTCCCGCATTTCCGGCTCAATATATTGCATTCCCAATTTCTTATAAATTTCTTCTTCGCTTTCCCCGGCTATTATTTTAGAACCGCGGAACAAACCGTACTCGGAGAGTTTATAATCCTTATCAATGGCAATTTTCCGTAGAATTATATTATGTTCTTTAGAGCCAGTAAAATACTGCAGGGCCGAGCCATAACTTTTTTTTGGCACTACTCGGATATCCATATCAAATCCATCTCTCATTCTCACTGATGATTTAGTCATTCCTTTGCCCCATACTTTTATCACTCCTGGCAGAGAAACAAAAAAATCCATTATTTTTTCTGCTGTCTCGCTAGGCGAGCCTTGCCCTACAGGACGGGAGACAATCAAAAAATCAACATCGCCAATAGTTTCTTTCATTCTCCGAACAGAACCAGCCATATCAATTTTTTCGACCTCTTTCAAATTTCTCAGTTTTTCATAAATTTCTTTAACAGTTGGCAAAATTTCTCCCAAAAGAAATCTTCCCTTGCTTCTTTTTAAAAATTCAATTCCCTCCAAAATATTTTTTTCTGTCTTTTCTCCAAAACCAAATATAGAAGCGATTCGGTGTGTCCTAGCTGCTTTTTCTAAATCTTTTAGGTTTCTAATCCCCAATTTTTGGTACAATACTTTTGCCTTTTTCGGCCCCATTCCTTCAACGGCTATTAATTCTTCAAGATTTAAGGGTAATTTCTTTTTGAAATCCTCATAATATTTAATTTTCCCAGTTTTCAAATATTCTTCAATTTTTTCAGCAATACTCTTGCCTACCCCGGGAATTTCTTCCAATGCTTTAATTCCTCCTTGTTTATAAATATCTTCTGCATTCTCTTCCATTGTTTCTAGGGTAATAGCAGCTTTTTGATAAGCATAAGGCTTAAAAGCCACTTCTTCCATCTCTAAATATTCAGCAATTTCGTAGAAAATCTTAGCTAATTCTTGATTAATCATAATTTATATCTATATTTTACACCAAACAAAAAAGGTTGTGTAATAAAACACACAACCTTAACTTATTCTTTTCATTTACTGTATCTTGACTAAATTCGTTGTCAATATATATCTCGTAAGAAGATTTTTGTTGTCTTTGGCCCTATTCCCTTGAATTCCTGCAATCGTTTTTCTAAATCTTTTTTGTTTCTTGCCTGTTGAAAAAGGTTATGTAGAGAGCCGTAGTGGTTTTTTAATTCTTTGCAGACATCCAAAAGTTTAGTGGCAGTGGAAAAATCATAACGTACATAATGGCCCCTGTCTAAAACTTCAACCAGTTTTTCCCAGCCAGCTTTTAAAATTTTTTCTGGCGTGAGTAATCTCTCTTTTTCAAATTCAAAATAAGTTCTTTTGGCGACTCCCTGCTGGATGGGTTTGCCAAACAAAAGGCAGGCCAAAAACCATTTAAAGAGCTCTGATTCTTTTTGGAATCTGCTTTGCCGCGAGGCAGGCTTTAAATTAATGCCTAATTCCCTTGCATGGATCTTTTTTTCTTTCTTCTTTTTCATTTTTAATTAATATTATAAATTTTAATAATTATCCCCAATAGCTTGTAATCACCTGAAGTGGGGTTTGCAAATTGATTCCTAAATGCAATCTCTGTTCATTGTAATATTTTAAATAATGAGACAGAGCTTTATTGATAATACTAACATCTT
>JBFMFK010000002.1:0-3870 GCA_040752125.1 Patescibacteria group bacterium
TGCTCTGGAAGAGAAAATGTTTTTCCTGCAGCATTTGTTGTTGCTGTAAATTCTGGCTTTGCTAAAACTAATGCTGAAGTAACTACTACAGATATTGCCAAAATTAACATTAAAATAATTAGCTTTGTTTTCATCTTTCTTTACCTCCTTTCAACTATATTCATAAATAAAAACAGTTATATATAAAAATTTATTGTTTTATTGGCGTCTTTTCTATTATCTTTTCTTTAATTGGCTGTTAAGATGAAGTAGCTAAAGGCTCTGCCTTTTGTCTTGGCTGATTTTGCTCAGAAAACAATTCAGAGAGTTTTTTGTTTCCTTCTTTTAATATTTTAAGATTAATTTGAACTATTGAAGGAGAAATTACTCTTCCACGAACTGTCTTTCTCATTCTCAGCCCTTTTGGCTTGAAATTTGAAAGTTTCTTTTTTCTCTCTCTTCTTGGACGTTTTTTCATTCCTTTTCCATAACTTAGGAGCACTTTTTTCAATGCTGTTCCTTCAACATTTTCCAATGCAGTAAAGCCAGCATTATCACTTGCTCCTGTGATTTCAAATTCATATCCGCTTAAATTGTTAGATATGTCCTTACCTTCTATTTTGTCATGGAGTTCCTTGCCTATAAGCTCTTCTGCTTCGCTTTCCAAATGCCAAGTCTTTCCTGTTTTTTCTGAAATATTGATTTTGAATGCCATTTTAGGTATTATTTTATGAAAAAAATGATTTATAAGTATTTTGATTTGACATTTATTATAGAAATCCTTAAAAATATTTAAATAGATAATTTTTGGTGGGATTGTTACAAAAGATTGAAATTGCTTATAATAATGGGAAAATTGCAGCAAAAATCTTTGATAAAATTAGTGCTCAAGAATTCGCGCAAAAGACATGGTCTAAAGAAGATTTAATTCTTTTGGCATCTGATGTTGAATCTTATTTTGGACAAGAGGAAAAAAGAGAGCATTATGGATTATTGCAAAAAGCTATTTATAATCTTGCATTTAAATTTTCTCGTTAAGTTAGTTAATCATAAATCTTTTAATACTTTTTGGAGATGGTTTTTTATGCAAAAAATTGAAAGAACATTAATAGTCAAGGAAAGCCCTTTTATTAGTCCAAGCAGTATTGCTGATTGGGAAGAATGCCATAAAAAAATTGGATTTTGCTCTATTTAGTTTTATCTTAATTTTCTAATCTTTTTATATTTGCAATTTCATTCAGCAATCTAATTTCATTTTGGCTCAATAATTCCTTATTCTTTTTGAAATTCTTGAACTGATTTTCTGAAATGTCTGAGTATAGGAATTCCTTTTCTTTTAATTGTCTTTCAAAATTAATTCCTGTAATTGATATAGCAACTTCCATTCCTTCTGTTGCCTCTTCAACACTCTTGTTTTCTGACTGAATTTTTTTTATCCTACCTATTTTTTCTCCTTCTGAATCAATAATGTTTGTCTCTGGAACTAATTTTCCTGCCTCTACCCTGATGCCGAAAATTGCAGGTTTTGTATTTCTAAAAACATATTGCGGGAGAATTTTCAATTTGCATAGGGCAGACAACTGCAGGAGTTTTGCTTTTTCTATTTCTTTCTTCCTATTTTCCCTGAATTCAACGAGATTATCAATTATCTTGTAAATAACCTCTTCTGTTATTACTTTTATCGCGTCACGGTATCCGACGAGAAATTCTTCTGCGTCTTCGTTTGTTGAAACGTTAAATCCGAGGATTATTGCATCTAATTCGTCTATTTCCAAGTTTGCCTTTGCATTTGAGACATCTGCCTTGTTTATATTTCCGATTCCTGCTTTGAGAACAGGGATGTTGCTTTGTCTGAGCAAAACCAATAAGGCTTCTAAACTTCCCAAAGAGTCCGCTTTTGCAATTATTCCTTTTTTACTTGTTTGGATATTTTCTGTTAGTTCTTTTTTGAATATATTTTTTACTTTTTCCTTGTCTCCTTTATATGCTAAAAAGGGCATTCCAGGAAGAACCTCGCCAGAATAAGAGAATTGCATTCTTAACCCTGTTGCAGCTATTACATTTTCTTTTGTCTTGAATTTATTGCTCAATGGCTGAATTTCTTCAAGAACTCTTATTTTTGTGATTATCGGGTTGCCTTCTAAACTGGCGACAGCAATCTCATCTCCTTTTGAAAGATTTCCGTCATAGAGAATTGCTTCTGCATAATCATTTGATTTTTCTTTTTTAACTTCCAAGATAACTCCTTTTGCTTCTCCTCCAAGTTTTAGTCTTTCTGTTAAGTATCTTTGGCTTAAACCGCATAACATCATCATTAATTCCTGCAAGCCTTCTCCTGTTTTTGCACTGCATGGCACGAGCGCAATTTTTTTTCTGAAATCCTGAATATTGTAAAACAAATCCGCTTCAAATCCAAAACTGCTTAAACTTCCGATGATTGTAAGGTATCTCTCATCAAATACCTGTTTTACATTCATTGGCTGTGATTCAATATTTTTTTGCAAATCATCAACATTTCCCCTCGCGACTTCACTTTTCACTGGATTAAATTGCCTCTCTCGTGAAATCGCTCGCCATCCAGAGATATTATCTATCTTATTGAGTGCGATAATAAAAGGGGTTTTGTTCAGTTTGAGTATTTGGATTACTTCTGCTGTCTGAGGTTTTATTCCTTCATTTATGTCAATTACAAGAATCGCCAAATCAGCCAGGCTTCCTCCTCTCTTTCTTAAATTAGTGAATGCAGCATGCCCAGGGGTATCAATAAAAAGAAAACCAGGGATTTCTAATTTTATTCCCTTTTTTTCTATTAATGGACAGGCCGATTTTGCTTGGCTTGCAGGATAGAGAGTAAAAGAAATTTTTTGAGTTATATGTCCTGCCTCTTGTTCTTGGACAGAGCTGCCTCTAAAATAATCCAAAATGCTGGTTTTTCCGTGGTCTACATGTCCGCATACTGTTACTATTGGCTGACGAATTTTTTGAATTTTCATGAAAACATTATGAAAAAATGCCTTATAAAACTACTTATTCATAAGTTATATAAATCAAAAAGATTTTTTAGGATAATGAAAAAGGGGAAGGAAAGGGGCCTCAAAAATATTTTTTTTCTTGGCGGTTCAAGTTTATTTAATGATATAGGCAGTGAAATGATAACTCCTATCCTGCCTTTTTATACTGTTGCTATCGGTGGCAGCGGAGTTGCAGTAGGATTGATAAGCGGTTTGAGAGAAGGACTTGCAAGTATATTCAAGGTTTTTGGCGGATGGCTTTCTGACAGAACCGGAAAGAGGAAATTATTCGTTTTTTTAGGCTATCTTTTTTCAGTTATTTCAAGATTTTTCTTAGCGATAGCAGGTTCATGGCAGTTAATAACCACTTTTATTTCACTTGAAAGGTTCGGAAAATTGAGGGATGCTCCAAGAGATGTGATAATAACGCAATCCACAAAAAAAAGGGGAAAAGGTTTTGGGTTTCATCAGATGATGGATGCATCAGGAGCAATCATAGGAACGCTTTTGGTTATTTTCCTTTTTTGGAAACTACAGTTTGGAATGAAGAGTATCATCCTTATCGGAGCAGGAATTTCTGCATTATCCCTGCTTCCTTTATTTTTTGTTAAGGATGATAAGACAAAAATTATGAAAAAAGGACTTATTGAAGGAATTAAAGAGTTGAGTCCAAAACTAAAGTATTTCATCTTTGTTGCATCTGTTTTTACACTTGCTAATTTTGGTTTGTATTTATTTCTGCTTTTGAGAGTGAAAGAAATTTCAGGAAATATAATACTTCCTTTAATTATTTATGCAATCTTTAATTTTGTATATGCTCTTTTTGTTGTACCTTTTGGAATATTGTCTGATAAGATTGGAAGAAAAAAGGTTTTGCTGA
>JBFMFK010000020.1:0-9612 GCA_040752125.1 Patescibacteria group bacterium
AGCCGCCAGCTGAATCTCCCTCAACAATAAAAAGTTCTGATTCCACAGGATCGTGGGACTGGCAGTCAGCCAATTTACCAGGTAGAGCCAAGCCTTCTAGAAAACCTTTTCTCAAAACGCTCTCTTTGGCAGCCTTGGCTGCTTTTCTGGCCTTGAGGGCAAGAATAACTTTGGAGGCAATCATTCTTGCTTCATTTGGATTCTCTTCTAAAAAAGATGAAAACTCCTGAGAGAAAACATTTTCAACCGCAGTCCTTGCTTCAGGATTACCCAATTTGGCTTTTGTCTGACCTTCAAACTGCGGCTCTCTTAATTTTACAGAAACAACAGCAGTTAAACCTTCTCTTACATCATCGCCGATAAAATTTTCTTCATCTGATTTTATCAGATTATTTTTTCGCGCATAATCATTAATTGTTCTTGTTAGCGCAGTTCTGAATCCAGTTAAATGCATTCCTCCTTCGGGTGTATGGATATTGTTTGCAAAACTTAATTCTTTAATTCCTATATCTTCAACATATTGCAGAGCTATCTCTATGATCATTCCATTGATCTGTTTTTCAGTATAAAAAATTTTTTTTTGAATCGGTTTCTCGTTTTTGTTTAAAAATTGAACAAGAGATATAACTCCTCCTTCAAAATAAAAAGTGTGAGAATCCGCAGAGAGATGTAGCAAATTTAAAAATAATACACCAAAATCATCTATCTTGCCAGAATAATTTCTGAGATCAATTACTCTTATCTTTAATCCTTTTGTGAGATAAGCCTGTTGACGAAGGTGGTTTAAAATTTTATTCCAGTCAAATTTTATTTCTTTAAAAATTTCCGAGTCAGGCTCAAAAGTAACAACTGTCCCATTTAATTTGCTTGGACCTATTTTCTCAACTTTAGAAATTGCTTTGCCTCTTTTATATTCCTGAACATATTTTCCGCCATCACGATAAACTTCTGCCCTCATCCAAACAGACAATGCATTAACAACTGAAACTCCAACACCATGGAGGCCGCCAGCAATCTTGTAAGATTCCCCTCCAAATTTTCCTCCAGCGTGAAGAGTAGTCATCACTGTTTCTAAGGCTGATTTTTTTGTCTGTTTATGCATTTCTACTGGGATGCCCCGGCCATTATCAGCCACACGGACCTTATTATGGGGTAAAAGAGTTACTTCAACTTCATTGGCAAAACCAGCCATTGCCTCATCCCGACCATTATCAAAAACTTCCCAGATAAGATGGTGAAGGCCGTCCACTCCTGTAGAACCGACATACATACCCGGCCTCTTACGTACCGGCTCAAGGCCTTCAAGCACGTAAATATCTTTGGCTGTATAGCCGTTATTTTCTGATCTAGATTTGACTATCATTATTTAAATCTTAACATAGATAGCCATTTTTCTCCAGTTATTTTTAAAGGTATCAAGGAGAACAAATTTGTTTTTTCCGTCTTCCCTGTGTTTGGAATCAGGATCATGATAATAAAAACCCTTTAAACCATCTTCATTTTCCTCAAACCCAGTTAAAAGAACTTGATGAAATTTATCGGCTTCTGAAAAATTTTTTACAGTTGAAACAATAATAGGCTGTCCATCAAGCAAATTCTCTATGAATTCTCTAGTTGCTTCAAAAAATAAAATTTCCTCTATAGACTCTATTTCTGACTTCCATTCTTTTCTAAAAGACAAAAAACCTAAATCTTTTGCCATATCTACAATAATATTGTGAATCCATCCTGAATCTCCAAAAGCGCCGCGTGAGATCGCTTCATTTAAAAGATCATCAACAGAAAGATCCGTCTTTTTATAACCATCTAAAACCATCTTTAAGCAAACAATTCCACAGGCTCGACTCTGCCATCTTTCATCTTCAATATCTAAATGCTGGGAGTAATATGGTATGTCTAAAAGGTATTTCATATTATTTTCTTACTTCCCATTCGGGATTGGCATCTAAAGCCCTCATTATTTTCTGCATCAATCCGTTTATTTCAGTATCAGAAAGAGTTTTTTTGTCAGACTGGAAAATCAAATGGAATGCAAAAGATTTTTTATCTTCGTCAGGTAATTCATAAATATCAAATAATTCTGTATTAACAAGGAGCATACCGCCAACATTTTCTATTACATCCAAAACATCAACAACTCTAGTGTTTGGAGGAATGAAAATTGAGAGATCTCTTTTGATCGCAGGGTATCGGAGAATAGGTTTGTATTCTGTTTTTTCTTCAACAAGCTTAATAAGCATTTCAAAATTAATCTCAAAAAAATTATGGTCTATTGATCCGACAGAAGTATTTCCTATTCTAACATCAGCAATTTTATCTTTGGCATCTTCGTAATAAAAATCCACGATGCCGAGTTTTTCAAAAATAATATTTACTATTCCCTTCATTCCATAGAAATCTAAGTCGCTGGCAACTGCCGCCAGAGAAATCGTTTCTCCAAATACCGGAAATATTTTGCCGATTTCAAATATTCTTGCTTTCTTAAAATATCTTAGATTATCATTGAGCGTTTCTTTCAATCCTTCAGAAAGATTGGTTCTCAGATATTTTTTATCTGGTGTGATTGGATTTTCAATTTCTACGGATCCTTCTTTGGCAAAAGAATAATTATATATCTCTGAAAAACCTACACTCGTCAGAATATCTTTTATTGTCTGGGAATAGAAATAATTATCATTCCTTTTGGGCGGTATGATTATCTCTTCAGGAAGCCTCGAGGGGAATTTTTGGTAGCCGTAAACTCTCGCTAATTCCTCAATCAAATCCTCTTTTAGGCGAAGGTCTATTCTCTCAGGAGGTATTGTTATGAGTAATAGATAATCATCATCTCTGATCAGCCTTCTTATGCCTATAATGTTTTTAAAATTTTGAGATTTCTTCAAATCTTCAATAGTAACTTTTCCTTTCAGTTTGGTCGCATGAATAACCTTCCCCTTCCCTAAATAAATTCCGCAGTGATCAATGCCTTCTTTTATCTTTTGACCTTTCATAAAATTTTTTGACTGGTAATGTATCTTGCCCTTTTTTGTGTTAGAAAAGATCACATCGCCCGGCCTTATCTCTTTTTTGTCAACATGCTTTCCGAAAAAATACTGGTCCACAGTGATTCTGGGAATCTGAATACCGGAATGCGCAAAAACATAGGATATGAATGAAGAACAATCAAAATATCCAGGTGCATCATAAGTGATACTGGCACCGTATTGATATTTTTTATCTAATAATTTTTTTGAGAGAGACAGAACATTTCTTAGGGGATTTAATTTTTTAACTTTCAGCCCCAATCTTCTGAAGATATCAGTGATTTCTTTTTCTTCAAGATGTATGCCTAAAACTTTTGTAATTTCTTTTGGGCAGATTCCAATTTTATATAATTGGGCCCTTCTTGGATAAAAATCAACAATCGGACAAACTGTTGGATTGAACAATCCCTGAATAATACTGGTGACTCTCTCCATTGCCAATTCAGCCGTCTCAGGAGCAATACCGCTCTCAAATCTTAAAGAAGATTCAGTGGCAAGATTAATTTTTTTTGACGTTTCTTTAATTCTGGCTGGTTCAAAATTAGCTGCCTCTAAAATTAGATTTTTAGTATTTTTGTCAATTTCTGCTTTTTTACCTCCTTTAATTCCGGCAATTGCCAAGGGTGATTTTTCGTCAGCAATAATTAAAATGTCTCCATCTAGTTCTATTTTTTGATTATCCAATGTCTCAATTTTTTCTCCCTTTTTCGCTCTGCGCACTATAATTTTCTCTTCAACTTTGTCTGCATCAAAGGCATGAAGGGGCTGACCAGTTTCAAACATCACAAAATTTGTGGCATCAACAATGTTATTGATAGATTTCTGACCAATCGCCTCTAGTCGCTCTTTAATCCATTTTGGCGAAGGACCGATTTTGACACCTTCAATTATTCTTCCAATATATCTTCTGCAAAGTTCCGTCTCTTGAACATCGATTTTTAATTTTAGATTTTTGATTTTGGATTTATTTAGGATTTTGATTTTAGGATATTGGATTTTATAATCTAATAGTGCCGCTAATTCTTTCGCTATGCCATAATGAGATAGACAATCATGAGCCCTGTTGGGCAAAACATCAATATTCAAGACGAAGTCCGACTTCGTCCGACGAAGTCGGACTTCGTCTATATTCTCAACTTCAAAACTGTGCATGGTTAAAAGCTCTGCCACTTTTTCCGGTTTCGGCAATTTTTTAAAATACAATTTAAGCCATTCGTAAGATATTTTCATATTTTAATTTTTATTTCGATA
This sequence comes from Patescibacteria group bacterium, assembly GCA_040752125.1. Lineage (GTDB taxonomy): Bacteria > Patescibacteriota > Minisyncoccia > UBA9983 > UBA9983 > JBFMFK01. The sequence continues at coordinate 4,275 of JBFMFK010000020.1, forward strand.
TTTTGATGTTTCGAAATATCGATATTTTGATATATGTCAAAATTGCTTAATAAAACGCAAGTCTCCAGAATAAAATAATCTGACATCATCAATTTTATATTTAATCATTGCCAGTCTGTCTATACCCATACCAAAAGCAAAACCTTGCCATTCACGTGGATCAACTTTTACATTTTCCAATACTTTTGGGTGAACCATTCCTGCTCCTGCAATCTCCATCCACTTTTGGTCTTTGATTTTTGCTTTTTGCTTTATCTTCATATCTACTTCCACGCCCGGCTCAACAAAAGGAAAATAACTTGGCCTTAATCTTATTTTAATATCCTTATTTCCAAAAAATTCTCTAAAAAATACTTCCATCACAGCCTTGAGATTCACAAGAGTAATATTTTTCCCTACCATTAATCCTTCCAATTGATAAAATTGAATTTCATGAGTGGCGTCAGTTGCCTCATATCTAAAAACTCTCCCCGGAACAATAATTCTAAAAGGAGGCTGATGGGTCTCCATATAGCGAATTTGGACCGGTGAAGTATGCGCTCGCATCAATCTTTTGTCTCTTGTCCAAAAAGTATCCATTAAATCTCTGGCTGGATGCTCTTTGGGAATATTTAAGGCATCAAAATTATAGTATTCTGTCTCCATTTCCGGACCCTCGGCAATTTCAAAGCCCATGGAGGTGAAAATATCCGTTGCCTTTTTCTGTACCAAAGTTAACGGATGAAGATGACCTCTTTCAATCCTTTTGCCCGGGGCTGTAACATCAATCCATTTTTTCTTCATATAATCAATTATATATTTTTTCCTTTATTTCTTCTATTATCTCTAGCTTGATCTATGTTTTGGAGTCACCCAAAAGCCGATATATTTTCCTAGCATCAGGCGGGTTTGGGCATCAATACCAGGCAGGGCACCAAAAATAGGAATGGTTAAAGGAATTAGAATCCATTGGAAAACCATAGGGATATATTTGATCTTTTTCTTGCTGGTCGGAAGAGGTGGAATAAGAGTCATAGAAATTATGGCTGACATCACTAAACCAAACATCGCCAAAGTCATAATATCTCTTGTAATTCTTGGCAAATTATAAGAAAGAAGCATTTGATTAAATGATTCTCCTCCCAGCAAAAGAGGCATCCACCCAAGAAAAAAAATTATCAAAGGATTAGTTGCTAAAGACCATGCTCCTTCAAACTGCACAAAAATTAATCTGATTTTTTTAGTTAAGGGAATGTTTTTGTTTTTTATAAAATTAAAAAGAATGTAAACGGCATTCTCAGCGGTACCATATGTCCAACGTCTCTGTTGCTTATAAACATTTTTTGCGGTCTGCAATAATGTTGATGCCACATTAGCATCCATTGAAACAGGATAAGAAATAGGAACTACTCTATAATCTCCATTATAATAAATAAAGGCATTCCAAAAAATTCTAGAGTCTTCGTTAACCATATTTTTCTGCCAGTATCCAATCTCGTGTAGGGTTTTAAACGGAATGGAGTGCGAAGAAAAAGTTGCCAGACGCTCTGGTCTTTCCTGCTGGATCATCTGCCAGAATGTGCCTGAAGTGGCAACCACCCTGGAAAAACATGGCGCATCCCAGATGTTATTATTATAAACAGGAACAGGCTGATAAGAAGAACGAAAAGGGCTTTCTACTGTTAAAAAATTCCAGGTGAGGCATAAAAAATATTGCGGATAGATCCTCGTATCTATGTCAAAAGCAGAAACTAAAACATCCTCATAGGGAATATTGTTTGCATCCAGTATTTTCTCTTTGGCCAGAGGTGCAGCATACGTCAAATTAGATCCCTTGCCCGCAATCTCATTTGGCAGATCTTTTGGATGTTTTGAAATCAAAAAATGAGCGAATCGGTCTTTGTATTTTTCATAAGCAAGTCTTGCGATATGCTCTGCTTGGTCGCCTGCTCTCTCTTCATAAGCAAGGATAACAATCATTTTTTCTTTAGGCCAATCAGACTCTATTAAAGATTTTATTGATTCAGAAACTACTTCGTATCCTTCTTTATAAAAGGGTAAAATTACCATTTGCCATATATGATCGTATTTAAAATTTTTTAGGCGCTCTCTCCAGTCTAATTTCATCCTGCGTCTCATTCTCTTCCAATTAACTCGGAGGTGCGCAGATAGATAAACTGTCTTCAGTAACCAATAGATGTCAAAGGAAATAACAAAAAGAGCAGTAGCAACCGGTATCAGCCAAGAACCCAAGATAATACCCGTTAAAGTAATCCAAGTTAAAACTCCCGGTATCATCTCTATCAAACGGTAAATGGCCATATCTTTACCCTTAAGATCACTTGCCTTTCCTATATGAAGATATTGAAGAGCCATAATTGCATTATAAATCCAAATAGATTATAATTTCAATTTATGAGCGGGAATTATTTTTATATCACAATGATTGTAATTACTGTTTCTTTGATAGTCTGGATGTTTAGTCTTGAATGGCGGTTTAAAAAACTTTTTAGAGGTAAAAAGGCAAAAGATCTGGAAGAGATAATTTTTGGCCTAAATGAGGAATTAAAAAAATTAAATATCTCTAGAGAAAAAACAGAAAAATATCTTGAAGTTGTTGAAAAAAGACTTAGAAAAAGCGTACAAAATGTCAATACCATCAGGTTTAATCCCTTTGAAGACTCTGGATCAAACCAAAGTTTTGCCATTGCCTTTCTAGACGAAGAAGGAAATGGTGTTGTTATCTCAAGTCTGTATTCACGCGAAAACGTCAGGATTTATGCCAAGCCAATTAAAAATTATCAATCCGAATACACGCTTTCCCAAGAAGAAAAAGAGGCAATAAAAACTTCCCAACATGAAGTATGAAGCATTTAGCACAAAATTTAATTCCAAGACCATCGATTGTGGTTGTAATGGGACATATTGATCATGGCAAATCAAAACTACTTGATTATATAAGAAAGACAAATGTCGTAGAAAAAGAAAAAGGAGGCATCACCCAACATATCGGAGCTTATGAGGTGGAACTAAAGGGTAAGCGCGTGACCTTCCTTGATACTCCTGGTCATGAAGCTTTTTCGCAAATGAGACTGAGGGGAACAAAGGCTGCTGATGTGGCAATTCTTGTTATTGCAAGTGATGAAGGAATAAAACCTCAAACCATTGAAGCATATGAGGCAATAAAAAAAGCCGGCATACCTTTTATCATTGCTCTAAATAAAATTGATAAGCCAAACGCCGATCCTGAAAGAATAAAGAGTCAATTAGCGGAAAATCAGATTTTTGTTGAAGGATATGGAGGAACAATTCCTTCTGTAAATATTTCAGCAAAGACTGGCAAGGGTGTAGATGAGCTTCTGGATATAGTCTTACTCTTGGCTGAAATGGAGGATTTAAAAGCCAATCCTAATGAAAACGGCTCGGGATTCGTCATTGAATCAAAATTAGGTCAAAAAAGAGGAATCTCGGCAACGCTTCTCATTCAGAACGGGACAGTAAAAAGAGGGATGTTTGTTCTAGTAGGTAGAGCAATGGCACCAGTAAGAATCTTTGAAGATTTTCAGGGTATACCCTTGGAAGAGGCGACTTTTTCCTCTCCTGTGAAAATTATAGGATTTGATATAATGCCTCAAGTGGGTGAAAAATTTGAAACGTTTAAAACAAAGAAAGAAGCAGAGGAAAGATTAAAAGAAATTCCACCAACTGACAAAACAACTATCGGAGTTTCAAGTTTAGAAGGTATCGAAGAAAAAATAATCGTGCCTTTGGTGATAAAAACTGATGTTGCAGGATCTCTAGAGGCGCTTGAACAAGAGCTTAAAAAACTTGAAAATGAAAAAGTTTATATCAACATTCTAAAAAAAGATATAGGCAATATCTCTGAAGATGATATTAAAATCGCATCGAGTGCAGAAAATTCAATTATTGTAGGGTTTAATGTAAAAATAGAACCAATGACAAAAAATCTTGCTGAAAGATTCAGCATAAATATTTTCATTGCCGATATCATTTATAAAATAAGTGAATGGTTAGAGGAAGAAATAAAAAAAAGGAGGGTGATGTTAGTCACAGAGACTATTGTTGGGAAAGCTAAGATCTTGAAAATTTTTAGTATAACAAAAAACAAACAAGTCATTGGCGGCGAAGTTTTAGAAGGCAAAGTTGTAGCCAATGGAAGTTATTTTAAAATAATACGCAATGATAGTGCAATCGGCCAAGGTGATATCAAAGAACTTCAACATAATAAGGTTGTCGTCAAAGAGGTAAATCAGGGCGAGCAGTTCGGAATGATGGTGGAATCAAAAATAGAAATCACCAAAGGAGACATAATTGAAATTATAGAAAAATTGTAGTAGATTATTCTTAAGAAAGAATGGCCTTCAGGCAAGAAAAAGTTAGTTCTGTACTAAAAAATATCATTGCTTCTTTTCTGCAATCAGATCCTTTTTATGGAATCATAATTTCCGTCACAAGAATAGAAATCTCAGGAGACCTCAAGAAAGCAAAAGTTTTTATAAGTATCTTTCCAAGCGAAAAAGAAAAAGAAATTCTTGATTCTCTGCATAAAAAAAGAAATGACTTGAGAGAATTTATTAAATCAAGATTAAAAATGAAATTTTTGCCGCACCTTGAAATCGAAATAGATAAAGGTGAAAAAGCAAGACAAAAAATAGATAAGATTTTAAAGGAGGCCAGATAGCCCCCGCACTATGACTTTATCAAGTACAGGCAAGCAAGTGGTAAGGGTTTTTACCCCGTATCTTTTGTGGCCACGTGGCGAAGTTGGTTAACGCGGCGGTCTGCAAAACCGCTATTCATCGGTTCAAATCCGATCGTGGCCTTATATCTTGCCCGGGTGGCGGAACTGGTAGACGCGGTGGACTTAAAATCCACTGGTTGTATAAACCGTGCCGGTTCAACTCCGGCCCTGGGCATTACAAAAATACGTCCAGTAAATTTAAATCCAAATAATCCCCCATAACTCAGTTGGTAGAGTACCCGCCTCTTAAGCGGAATGTCCCAGGTTCGAGTCCTGGTGGGGGAATAAAATGTCCTCGTGGCGGAATTGGAATACGCGTAGCGCTTAGGACGCTATCCCTTCCAAGGGTTGTGGGTTCAACTCCCACCGAGGACATGATAAAATATTTATAATTATAGGCGGTCATAGTTTAGTGGTAAAATAGGATCTTGCCAAGATTCAGTCGAGGGTTCAATTCCCTCTGACCGCAATTGCATAAGGCCACATACATATTGCACTCTTTAGGAAAGCAATAGTTGTGGCCTTTTATCATCATATTCATTGCGTATATACCGGCGTCAGGGGCTTTGTGAAGCTATATGAAGATGCCCTACGATA
>JBFMFK010000021.1:0-47350 GCA_040752125.1 Patescibacteria group bacterium
GAGCAAGGATTATTCATTATAAAGTAAGTGATGTCCATGCCAGCGGCCACGCCTATCAAGAGGAGTTAAAATTTATGATAAAGACAATCAATCCACGTTTCTTTATTCCCATCCATGGCTATTACTTTATGCTAAAGACCAATGCAGATTTGGCAGAATCTGTGGGTATTCCCTTAAAAAATATTGTCATCCCAGTGAATAATGGAATTATCATTGAGGCATCAAAAGATAAAATCCAAACATTAAAAGAGACAGTGCCTGCCAATTATGTAATGGTTGATGGTCTGGGTGTGGGAGATGTAAAAGAAGTTGTCTTGAGAGACAGACAGATGCTATCGCAGGATGGTATTTTTGTTATCATCACAGTTATTGATTCACAGACTGGCAAGGTAAAAAACTCACCTGATATTATATCACGAGGATTTATATATCTAAGAGAGTCTCAAGAATTGTTAAGAGAAACCAGATATCTTATTAAAAAGACTGTTGAAGATGCCACCGGCAGAATGCACCCTGTAAATATCACCTATTTGAAAGAAATGCTAAGAGATCGCATCGGCCATTTTCTTTTTCAAAAAACAAAACGAAGACCAATGGTGCTACCAGTTCTGATAGAAGTTTAAAAATAAGAACCGACTTACGTTGACATTACACTCTAAAAGGATATTCTGAGATTATGACCACCATTACTGTTTCAAAAGAAAAGATAGAAAAACAACAAGGAAAGATTGAAGGAATATCGTAGGGGAAAATGTAAATCTATAAAATCATTGGCTGATTTGGATGATAATGAAAGATAAAAAAGAAAAAATTATTTTAAGTGGAATGAGACCTACGGGAGTACTTCATATCGGCAATTATTTTTGTGCGCTTCTTCCGCTTGTTAAACTTCAGGACACTGCTGAAAAATTTTTCATAATGATCGCTGACCTTCATGCCCTTACTACCCTAGATGACAGCAAAGATCTCAGAAAAAATTCTCTTGCCTTAGCAATGGCATTTTTAGCTAGTGGCATAGATCCTAAAAGGGCGAATATATTTGTACAATCGCAGATTCCAGAGCATGCTGAATTGGCAAATATTTTGGGAATGATAACTCCTCTTTCAATTTTAGAGCTTAATCCTGTTTATAAAGAAATGAGACTGGAACAAAAAGAGAATAATCTCGGTCTTCTCGCCTATCCTGTTCTTCAGGCTGCTGATATTTTGCTTTATAAAACTACTGGAGTACCGGTTGGCAAAGATCAAGAACCGCATATTGAGATAGCCAGAGAGATTGCCAGAAAATTTAATGCCCGTTTTGGTAATATCCTTATTGAACCAAGAGTCATTCTCCAGAAAGAATCCAAGATTTTTTCGCTTCAAGACCCGATTAAAAAAATGTCCAAATCTCACGGAGAGAAAACATATATCTCTCTTCTCGATTCTCCGGAAAAAATAAATGAGAAAGTAAAAATTTCCATAACCGACTCTGGAAAAGAAATTATTTATAATCCAGAAAAAAAGCCGGCTATTTCAAATTTATTAACTATTTATAGTTTATTTTCAAAAAAATCAATCAAAGAAATAGAAAAAAAATATCGAGAAAGGGGTTATGCTGAATTTAAAAAAGATTTAGCAAAAGTTATTCTTGAAGGACTTGCACCAATTCAGAAAAAATACAAGGAATTAGAAAAAAATCCTATGGCTGTAGAAAAAATTATTAAAGAGGGCACAATGAATGCAAGAAAAACGGCGAAAGAAACAATGAATCTCGTCCATCAAAAAATCGGCTTTTTAAGTTAAATCTATATGATGCTGGGACTGCGTATATTGAAATTAGTTCGAACATTTTTCGCCCCTCGCTTCGCTCGGGGCGACGGGGAGGCCCAAAAAATTTAACGGCTCGCCGCGTTCTTTGACAATTTTAAATTTTTCTATGAGTTAATAATAACTCATTTCAGAAAATTTTTCAAACAAAAATTTTCTGACTCGCCCCGTAGTGAACATAAAGTTCTACTACTGGGGTGTGGCGGCAAAATTTTGAGAAATAAAATAACCCATAGATCTGACGAGATTAGATTATCAAATCCATGGGCCTTGTATCACTTCTTATCTCTCTACTAATTGGCGATAGAATAGTGTAACTTCAAGGGTTCTGTTTTTAGTATTAAAAGTTCCTGCTGGCAGAATTCGAAGTTGAGCATAGTCATAGTCAGGACAGAGTGGATTATTAGGCTTGTCCAAAAGCCTACAGATTGCCCAAAGAGGAATGTGATTAGTTGATGATAGTTCAGAATGGATTTTTAATACCCCCTTTAATTCAATAATTCTGGCCATTTTTTTACCTCCTATTTTTTTTCAGGTACGAAAATCGTACTGTTTCCGAAAAAGTATCTTTTCCGAATTCTCATAATAGGTTAGCATATTACACGATAGTTGTCCAAAAATTTCAAAATTACTTAAACCAAAACGAGAATCCGCTGTAGTTTTTGCCTCGCAGAGCGAGGCGACAATTTCAAGTTTTTCTTTGGCGGCAAATTCTTTTACAAAAAAGGTCGCCTCGGTTGAGCCTTAGCGACCATAGAGTTTTTAAAGTCTTTGGGCCTAATCTAGCAAATGGGCCCACACTCGAAAGAGCTGTCCATCTCTTACCTGATAAGTATCAAGTTCATCTTCCACAATGCCCCAGTCATTGAGGCCGCCCCAATATTTTGGAGTTACGGTTTCACCTAAATGCAATTTCTGCATTTCGTCTTTGAAAAGGAAAACCCCGGCATTAACAAGTACTAAGTAGCCACTAGAAGCCGTTTTTAAAGTATCGAGTAGGCCGAGATTCCAATACGCGACATCATACCATTCGTAGGCACGATGGATAGGCCTTAAAAGAAGAGCTCTGACATGCTGCCTATTAGGGCTATCATCAAGCTTGCCCCTGAAGATTCTTTTATTGTCAGGCCCTCTACCGATGACAATTCCATTCAGGAACTTAGCACTGTGATCATTGCCCTCTTCTCTTGCCGGACTATACCATTTGCTCCAATCGAAACCGTGTTTCTGTAATGCAACGTGACGTATCATCTCACGCACCCCTGCTGAATAATCCGGTATAAGAGGATTGAGTTTTGTAGGAGCATCTGTGGATAGATAGAAACGGAGATTATGCAACCCTCCGACTTCTTGTAATAACCGCTCTGACAACCCAAGGTCATCTTGAGTGGGAAGCCCTACCCAAATTACTTTTTCTTTTGATTCTGTCGTCATCACTTGTCCTCCTTTCTTGATTAAATTTTGAGGGAAGAATAGTACTATACCATTCTTCTAACTGATTGTTATATTATCATGCCGTCAAGAAAAATCAATCCACACAACAGACAAAAACAGAAATTCTCCAGAATTTCTGTAACAAACGATATGAAAAATTTTCTTTTACAAAATGTGATTTTCCGAGACGATATTTTTCCGGTTCTTTGGCAGTTTTTGCTTCCTGAAAGGAAGCGACAATTTCAAGTTTTTCTTTGGCGGCAAATTCTGTTCTTTAAAAAAGAAAATGTCCCCGGTGGAAGTTCACACTGGGGACATAATAAATAGTATATGGGTTTTAGCCAACAGTCAATTTTACTACATCAGTTGTCTCAATAGTTGTCTCAATCCTTGCGTGTTACTTGCCAATTTAAAGGCCTCATCAGCGTCGAGATAATAAGCCACAAATACAGGTTCGCCATAAGTTGAGGAATGATGATCCCCATCTGCCTCTGATTCTTCCCTGACTTTAATTCTTGCAAAAACCAACTCAATCGCTTTCTCTGCCTCTCGCCTATTGCAAACTGCCATCCGGATCAACGGAGCTATCTCTTGCGGAAATTTCGTCTGTATATGTTTTGTCCAAGTGCTCGTTCCAGGATGCATATACTGAAATAGCGGCCCTCCTCCACCTTGCGAAGAACCAAAAGGTTTCGAGAGAGTATCTGGCGAATAATTGAATTCAGCGAGGTGGTGGTTTTCTGTCAGCCATTTTTTGCTAATGACTTGCAGAATCCACTCGCCTAATTCATCAAGTGGCTCTTCCATCATTATTTGAATATCCCAAATAGCTATCTCTCTAGAGAACGGCTGTAAACGGAGTAAGTCAGGTCTAGATGCGAGGATCTGACGCTGTGCCTCAGTGTCAGCCGTTTGAGGCGAGTCCGCTTCAATCTCTAATACGAAACTTTCCCAGTTATTGACAAGCGCGCCTTTACAGATAGTACCTTCTATCAGGTATCTCATTTTTCATACCTCCTTTTTAAAGTGCAGATTAGGTCAAGCCATTCTTAACCCCTTCAAGTATAAATTACATCAAATCAAAGAAAGATGCAAGCGCAAAAACAAAAAACAAAAATTCCCCAGAATTTCTGCAAACAAACGATATAAAAAATTTTCTTTTACAAAATTACAAAATGTGGTTCAAGACGATATTTTTCCAACTCTTTGGCAGTTTTTGAAGAACGCGGCGAGCCCGCGAATGCGGGCGAGCCGCCCCAGAAGGAGAACCTTCGGTTCCCTACGGGGCAGGCAAATTACGGGGGCTTTCTCTCGCCGCCGCAGGCGGCGAAAAATGTTCGAACTATTTTCAATATACGCAGCCAGTAAGGAAAAGTCAAGTTTTCCGCCTCACCGCTTCGCGGCTCGGTGACCAAATTGAACAGGATTTTCCAGCTGATATTTTTGATTTTTGTTTGCCGGCTTCGCCGGCAAGTAAAAGAAAATTTTTAACTAATTACACAAATCTATGAGATACATAATTTACGCTCGAAAATCTACCGAAGATGAGGATAGGCAGATTTTGAGTATCGAAGCTCAACTTGTTGAGCTTCGGGAATTTGCCGCCAAAGAAAAACTTAAAATTGTGGCCTCGCTTTGCGAGGCAAAAACTGCCAAAGAACCTGGGCGAACGAAGTTCGCCGAAATGTTAAAACAAATTGAACAAGGTAAGGCAGATGGAATTTTATCTTGGCATCCAGACCGGCTGGCTAGAAACAGCGTTGATGGCGGAAGAATAATCCATATGATAGATAAAGGTCTAATTAAATCCCTAAAATTTCCCACTTTTTGGTTTGAACCAACGCCTCAAGGATTGTTTATGCTTAATATCGCTTTCGGCCAATCAAAATATTTTGTAGATAATTTGCGAGAGAATACCAAAAGAGGATTAAGGCAGAAAATCAGAAATGGCGTTTGGCCCGGCTGGGCACCGGTTGGCTATCTTAATAATTCAAAAACTAAAATGATTGATATTGACCCAGAAAAAGCTCCGAAAGTCAGAAAACTTTTTGAGCTCTACGCCACCGGCAACCATACCTTTCATTCTCTCGCAAATTGGTGCAAAGAACAGAAATTGAAAGGTAATCTCGGCAAAGAAATTTCAACCAGTAATATCCCCATAATTCTACAAAATATTTTCTACATTGGGTTGATGAAATGGAAGGGAGAAATTTTTGAGGGGAAACATAAGCCGCTAATTACAAAGAAGCTTTTTGATAACGTACAAGAAACTCTGAAACAACGAGGCAGAGCTAAAGAAATTAAAAGTCATTATTTTCCTTTTGCTGGTTTAATGAAATGCGGCTCTTGCAGTTGCGGAATTACGGCCGAAATTCAGAAGGATCATAATTATTATCGCTGTACCAAAAAGAAAAATCCCTGTCCAGAAAAGTACTTACGAGAGGAAGTCCTAATCAAGCAAATTAAAATCTTCTTTCAAAAAGTTTCTTTGTCGAACCAAGACACAAAAAAGGTTTTGGCCGAATTAGAAAAAGACGAACAGCAAGCTAAGGAACAAGCTAAAATAGTTGTTCAAAATCTCAAAGAGGAAATTTTGCGAGTTGAAAAAGAATTAGAAAGACTCCTTGATGTCTATTTGAAAGAAGTAATTTCGACCGAAGAATATACTGCCAAAAAACAAAAACTCCTGACCAAAAAAGTAGAGTTGCAGGAGAAAATACGAGATTTTGAACAAAAGGGATTGTCTTGGCGCGAACCGGCCAGAGAATTTGTTTTGAAGCTAAATTATGCTCAAAAATTACTTGCCTCGGAAAACTATGCGGAAATGTCAACATTTCTGAAAAATATCGGCTCGAACCACATTTTACAAAACCAAAAATTGTCCTTCAGCTGGAAAATCCCGTTCAATTTGGCCGCCGAGCCGCGAAGCGGCGAGGCGGAAACATTGACTTTTCCTCGGTGGCTGCCGGGCTTGGATTCGAACCAAGATTAATGGATCCAGAGTCCATTGGCCTACCATTAGCCGACCCGGCAATGTGAAATTGAAAAAGAGAAAATTATACTTTAAGATATCGCCTTACTGCAATCATACTAGAAAATACTCCAAGAGCTATTCCTGTTACAAATAACACAAAAAATACTTGGAAGAAATTTTTAAGATAATAGGTATAGAGATTTATCCCCCCTAAGAAACTTTCGGTCATCGGACCAAGCCATAAGGAAAAGGGATAAAACAAAATGATGGCGATAATGCTGGCGATAGTCCCATACATCACTCCCTCTATAACAAAGGGACCGCTGATAAATCTGTTTGAAGCGCCCACCAAACGCATTATTCCTATCTCCTCGCGAGCTGAATAGATGGCCAAACGGATGGTATTAAATGTGACGATAAACGAGAGGAAGAAAAAGAGAATACTGACACTAACACCAAGTCTATTGGTGGAATCAATAATTTTTGAAAGTTTTTCGATTACCACTTTATTTTGGTAATAATTGACTTTATCAATGATTGAAGATGAATTATTGGATGAATTACTGTAATCATCTAAAAATTTAGCGATGCTTTCATATTGGGAAGTCTGTCTGGCCTTAATGTTCAAAACAGCACCCAAGGGATTGGTTCCCAATTCTTCTAGGGACTGCAAAATTAATGCATTATCCTTGTGCCTTTCTTTGAAGTTTTCCAGTGCTTTCTCTCTTGAAATATATTCCATGTTCTTCACCTCATTGAATTTTTCTATCTTTGTTTTAAGCGCGATAATATCACTCTCCTCCGCTGTATTTTTAAAATAGACACTAACATCAACCTTATCTTGAATCTGACTTAAAGTAGAATCGAGGACCGCTTTAGCAAATATTAAAGAGCCCATAATGAAAAGCGTGATGGTCATTATCAAAACAGTAATAAGAGAAACCCACCCATTTCTCCAAAAATTGATAAATCCTGATCTTATTACTCTTCTCGTCTTAACCCAAAACATAGTAAATTTTATAATATATATCTTCCCTCTTTATCATCCCTTGTAATTCTCCCTTTCTCAAGTGTTATCACTCTCTTGCTCAGAGAATCAATTATACCCTTGTTGTGCGTGGACATTAAAACGGTTGTTCCCAGTTCATTTATCTTTTTTAAAATTTGGATAATCTCCCAACTGTTTAATGGATCCAAATTCCCTGTTGGCTCATCAGCAATAATCACATCTGGTTTATTAACGAGTGCGCGAGCAATTGCCACTCTTTGCATCTCTCCGCCTGAAAGCTCATGAGGGAAATGCCAATTTTTGTCAGTAAGATTTACCAATTCTAGGACCTGAGGAACATTTTCTTGAATGTCTTCGTCAGTTTTTCCCGCTGCCTCCATGGCAAAGGCAATATTTTCATAGGCAGTCTTGTTTGGTAAAAGCTTGAAATCCTGAAAGACAACTCCGATTTTCCTTCTGAGATGAGGCAATTTTTCGCGCGGGATCAAATGAACATCTTGCGATTCAAAAAAGACCTGTCCTGAAGAAGGTCTTTCCTCGGCAATCAAAAGTTTTAAAAGAGTTGTCTTGCCAGCTCCTGATTGCCCCACCAGAGAAACAAATTCTCTTGGTTCTATTGCAAAATTGATATCTTGCAGTGCCACTAGAGAATTTGAATATATTTTTGAAACTTTCTCAAAGTAAATCATAATTTATATTACTAAAGATTTCTCTCAGCATCAATAAACATTTCTATATTACCTTCTAATATAGAATCAACATCAGCTGTCTCTACTCCTGTTCTGTGATCTTTTACTAATTTATACGGATGGAAAACATAGGATCTTATCTGGTGTCCCCACTCGGCCTCTACTTCATTGTCTATTTCAACAAATTCTTTCTCTTCTTGCTGCAGCAATAATTGATGTTTATAAAGTTTTGATTTTAAAAGCTCTAGTGCCCTTTCTTTATTCTGCTGTTGCGATCTCTCCGAATCTATATGAACAGAAATGTTTGTCGGCAGATGAACTAATCTCACTGCTGTTTCTCTTTTGTTCACATTCTGCCCCCCGGGTCCAGAAGATCTGCTAAATTCTATTTTAATATCTTTTTCAGGAATTTCAATTTCTCCCGGAGCCACGAATTTTGGCAAAATCTCAACAAGGGTAAAAGAGGTATGCCTTAATTTTTTGGCGGAAAAGGGAGAGATACGAACTAAACGATGGACGCCTGATTCGTTTTTTAATGTTCCATAAGCATTTTTGCCGATAATTTCAAAGGTTATGTTTTTAAATCCGCCAGAAGCAGGACTTTTGTGCTGATGAAGAATTTCTATCTGCCAGCCATTTTTTTCTGCGAATTTGCAATACATTTCAAAGAGAATTTTAGTCCAATCCTCAGCATCATCTCCGCCAGCACCAGAAAAAAGCGTAAGAACAGCATCTCCTTTGTCATATTTGTTTTTTTCTTTCTGTTTTTCTTTTAATTGATTAAGTTCTTTCAATACTTCCTGCGCTCGTTCTTTATTCTGCCAAAAACCCGGCTTTTGCATTTCTTGTTCCAATTCTTGTATTCTTTTACTTAATTCTTGATTCATAATTCTTGATTCTCTATTTTGAGCCACCCGTCGGACTTGAACCGACAACCTTTCCCTTACGAAGGGATTGCTCAGCCATTGAGCTAGAGTGGCAACTGAAGCCGTTGGGCGGGATTGAACCGCCGACCTTGCGCTTACCATGCGCATGCTCTACCAACTGAGCTACAACGGCATATTTTTATCTTATTTCATTTGCATTATTTTTCAAGAAGAATTATAATAAAAATGCGGGGTGGAGAAGTAGTATCTCGGGAGGCTCATGATTAAATCGTGACCTAAAATGGCAACATTTTATGGAAAAATCTCCGAAACTGCTGGAAATCCATTAGAGTTTTTCTTGCTACAACATAATTTGAAAAGATAAGTGTGAATGCGTAAAAAAAGAAAAAATTTGGAAATCAGCAGCCAAGCCTCGATGTAAAATCGGGGAAGGTTCAGAGACTATAATGGAGAATTCCCTTTGGGAATATGGTATAGTCCATTCCTTATAAAAATATAAGGCTCTAAGAACCTCCAGGCGTTGGTGCAATTCCAACCTCCGCAACACTTCGACAGACTCAGTGCAAGTTTCTAAAAATCGTCCTACTAATTAGGACGGTTTTTTGGGTTTGACTTTTATATAATACTCATGCTAGGAATTAAAATGGATTTAAAAAAGGAGAAAGTTGATCCATCAGAGATTAATCCTGACGATCTTTCTTGGAATGACCCTGATTATAGGGCAGCAATGATGTATTAAATTAAATAAACAGAAAGGAGTGATATTATGTCATTTAATCAAGAGAAAGTAATTAATATCAAGGATTTTCTGGAACAATTACATGACAGGCTTAGGGAAAAAGAAGATTCAAGCGCTTGCATCTTCTTTGAGGTTCTTTTACAAAACCAACTTGTGGCAGAGATAAAAAAACAGGAAGGTCTGGTGCCAAATTGGGACGGGTCAGCAAATGCTGGGGATTTTGATGTGATTTATCCTATTGCCGCTAATATACTGTTTAGTGCAGCCTCCAGTGGATTCACCGAGCATATAAACACCTACAAACCAGCTCATGCAGTATCCGTTGCTTTCTGCGAATTGCTAAATGAAATATTTGAGTGTTCAGGAGAACATGGATTTGATTTGATACCAATAAGGTCATTCGTAGATATGGCAGTTGATGCTGGTGTGGTAAAAGTAAAAGATGGGGTGGTCAGTCTTACGCCAGAAATTGAAGAAATAGCACAAAACATGGAAAGAGAAATTGAAGGACCTCAAAATTAGAGAAAGAAAAATCAAAGACGGGGAACGTTTAGTTCCCCTTTTTTATTTTGCAAAAGCGTAAATTTCTTTAATATTCCCTATTACCTGATGCCAACTAAGTCTTAGTTCCGCAATGGAATTCCCAAAAAATCGCCCTACTAATCAAGGTGGTTTTTTGATAGAATCTAACAATGTATAAGAAAATCTATATCATTGGCACCGGTCGGAGCGGTAAAAGTTTTTTAGCAAATAAACTCTCTCAAAAAACAGATATTAAGCATTATGACTTAGATGATGTTGTTTTTGTTGAGATTGGTAAGAAAATAAGAGATATTGAAGAGAGAAACAAGGAATTAGCTAAGATTTTAGAATCTCAAAGCTGGATTATTGAAGGAGCTTATACAGAAGAATGGATTATGCCAGCCCTTGAAGAAGCTGATGCAATTGTCTGGGTTAATACATCGAGAACCATAAAACTCTTGAGGTTCTTTAGAAAAATAATAAGCGAAGAAAAGGAAATGATAAAAACTTTTTATGGTAGAGAAAAGTTAGTAGCAGGGTTTAAATATAAGCAATATGACCGCTCTATGTCAGCTTATCAGAAACGCCTAGAGCCTTTTAAGGACAAGGTTATTATTTTAAAATCCAAAAAAGAAATAGATAATTTTCTAAGCAGTTTCTAATTTTTCTTCTTCCTGCCAAAAAGCATAAATATTTTGTATATTTAATTTATCTACACGGGTATTGACTTTTGGATTGGTGAGTAGATAATGAAGTTAATATGATCACTGCTCCTAGCTTCGGCTAAGGGCAGTTTTTTGTTAGGATTACTAAAAAAGAGTCTTTTCAAATTCAAATAACTCAGAATTACGGATTAAAATTGTTTTGTCTGTTGTATATGTTAATCCTTTATTGGGTTTATTTTCAAATCCTATATAAATAGTTTTAATTTCCCTTTTAGTTAATTCTGTTATAGCAGGTTGTAAATCAGAATCAGAACTACAAATTAAAGCTTCTTTTAATTTTCCATCACAAGCTTGAATAACCATATCAACAGCTATTTTTACATCTACGCCTTTTTCTTTAAAAATAAGTAAATTTTTATCATCATTCTGTCTTCTAACTCTACCAGCAAAGACAACTTTAAAACCCTGTTTTTCTAAATGTGTTTTTAATAAACGTTGTTCCTCAATCAGTTGTTTTGATTTTTCTCTTGTTTGTGGATATTCCTTTAATCTAGCAAAATAAAAAATTTTTTCATCAATTTTTATTCTTCCCAGCACTCTATCAAATAATCCTCGAAAGTCGTAGGTATACCATTCTGGTCTTAATCTTCCGTCCTCTTTAAAAATCTCTTTTGCCTTGCCTTTAAAATTTTCCCCATCAATAAATAAAATTGATTTCATAGAAATATTATATAAATAAAGGCAGAAAAAGAAAACCCCATCGGACCTTTCGGCTGGATGGGGCGGGTATATTTATATACTAGCAAGTTTTTAAAAAAAATCAAGTGGTCAAGGTTAGTTGTGGATTATTTTAAAATCTCCCCTTACTACCCTTTTTTGCCAAAAGGAGTAAATATCCTGTATATTTAATATTAGTTGATGCCAACTAAGTCCTACGTCCGCAACATTTTTCAAAAACCGCCTTCGGGCGGTTTTTGGTTTGACGCATGTTGTTAAGCATGCTATGAATTAAAAACAGAATAAACCTTGAAAAAGGAGGATTTAATGCAAAAATTGGAACATTATGAGAAAAGATGGGTTATCTTATTGCAAAGATTTAATTTTCCAAAGGATTTCATTAAATCATTTCCTAACTTTGGTGATTGGTATAGAGAAAAAAAAGCGATGGCAATTAGCCCGCGCAAAACAAAAAAGATACTGTCTTTGTTATCGAAAAGCCGGAATTCGTGCACTCGCATATCAGTGGCTAGTAATGAGAACACTCCTGAAAATATTCTCGCGAAATTAGCGAAAGATAAGAATGAAAATATCCAATGCCATGTAGTGGAAAATATAAAGACTTTTGTAGAAACTTTAAGAGAAATGTCAAAAAGTCGCAAAGTATGTATACGAGTAAGATTAGCCAGCAACCCTAATACTCCCCAAGAAATATTATCCAGATTATCCAAAAGTAGACTATGGAGCATTCGTCATCATGTGGCATGCAACAAAAATACGCCTGAATATGTATTGCTCAGATTGAGAAACGATAAAGATAATTTCACAAGCGAACCTGCTATCTATAATCTACGATTAAGAAAAGATAAGGTGCAATATGGAAAAAGAAGAAGAAATAAATTTTTGTAAGTATTGGAAAACTTGTGGCGCAGGGATAGTAAGAAGGATTCATAATCAGCAAAATGCAAATCCTATTTATCCGGATTTTGTGGATAAATTCTGTAAAAAAGATTATGTGTTATGTGTACATTATGAAATTAGAGAATTGGGGCGAGTTTAAATCTCGCCCTTTTTATATGAATTCTATCTCATCAGAGTTTAATTCGTAGAGATAATTAAAATTTTCTGTTTCTATTTCTTTCTCCAAATCTGTAACTGACCGGCCATTGAAATTATCTATCCCCAAGGCTTTTAATCCGTTGATTGTCATCATTTCCACTGCTTTTTTGACAGGTATTTTTGTCGGGTCATTAGTTATTCCTTTTTGAAGCAGAGTCGCAAATTTCCCTGCTTCCCAAATATCCAAACGATTGGAACTGGCTGGCCCATCAGTACCCAAAGCTACGGTAATTCCTTTTTCAATCATTTTTGCCACTGGTGCAATGCCAGAGCCTAATTTTAAATTACTCAAAGGACAATGCACTACCTTGGCTTTTGTTTTTGCCAAAATATTAATGTCCTCATCAGTCAGCCAAACGCAATGTGCCAAAATTGTTTTTTCATCTAGTAAGCCAATTTTTTCTAAATAGCCGACTGGTGTAGTTTTATTTTTCTTTAGACAATCGTCAAACTCAGATTTTGTTTCTGCTACGTGAATATGGTAAAGAACATCGTATTTTTCTGCCAGTTTTTTTGCTTTGATTAAATTTTCTTCAGAAAGAGTGTAGATGGAATGAGGAGCTACTGCTACAGAAACATAAGGATTATTTTTATATTTGATTAATAGTTTTTCAGTGATTTCCAAAGCTTCTTCCGGCATTCTGGCGCTGGGTGTAGGAAAATCCAGAATTCCTTCTCCAATAATCGCTCGCATTTTCATTTCTTCTGCTGCTCTGGCTACTTCTTCTTCAAAAAAATACATATCATTAAAAACCCTAATGCCGTTTTTCCGCATTTCCCCAATGGTCAGTTTTGTATTTTCATAAACAAATTTGGGATTGACTTTTTCTTTTTCCAGCGGCCAGATATATTTGTTCAGCCACTCTTGCAAGGGAACATCTTCTGCCAAACCGCGAAAAGCGAACATTGCGGCATGAGTGTGAGTATTAACCAAAGGCAAATTAAATTTTTGAGCCATAAAATTATTTTACAATACCTAAATTTTGATGTATATTTATTATTGAAGAAAAAACCTATACCTAATTGCTATATTGCTATTTTACGCATATGCGTAAAATAGCAATTAAAGTGACTGTTTAAAGTGCTCATTGATTTTTGCAAAAAAGATTATAAATTATGTGTACATTATGAAATTAGAGAATCTGGACCATTGGCAAAAAAGGAGAAATAATTCTCCTTTTATTTTTGGATTTGATTTTTATAATTATCCACAATTTTGATTTTTTCTTTATCCAATTTAAAACAAAAATGAAGTATAATAAAAACTGTAGGCCGTTTTTTTATTAAGTAAATCTATTTAAATAAAAAATGAAAACAAGATCTTCTCTTTTTATTTGTAGCTTGATTTTTGTGTCAGGCATTTTATTGATTTCTCCATTATCGGCAAATGCCGCCCCTCTAACCTCTGTAACAGTGGCGCCAGTTACTAATAATGCTGACAATCTTATGGGACAAACCAGTGCCACCTGGAGATTTACCATTGATAATGTCACTGCTCTTGCCACTTCCAGTGATGCAGTAGAAATTACTTTTCCCAGTGTACCAACTGGCAATTGGAATTTTCAGAGTGTCACTGCTTCTACCACTGCTTTAGGCGGAGATCTTTTGAATTTTGCCACTACCACGCTTTACATTGACAACGGCACTAGAAAAATTATTTTAGCTGCCACTTCTACCCAGACCAGCGCAGACAATAATTTTATTATTGATATCAAAGGAGTAGGCAATCCTATGGGTGATTATAGTGCTATGGGCAATTATTCATGGTCAGTAAGAACCTGCACTTTAAATGCAGTTGGTGATGCCAGTTCTGGTTGTGCTTCTGATATTGATTCTGCTGCTACTGGCTCGGCTAGTTTAACTAGACGAGGAGGATTTATTGATGATTGGTCATTTACTGCCAGTAATTATTCTGCCAGCGCTAATGGTGTCACTTACACCATTACTTTTACAGCCAGTACCACCTTGAGCACTGGAGAAAAAATTTATGTTAATTTTCCCGTGGGTTTTACTATAACTGCTGCTACGGCTACTGATCAGACCATTGTTTCCGGAGGCACGGCCCAGATTGCTTCCACCACTGTTGCCACTACCACCAGTTATGGTTTTAATGCTGTGATTTTGAGCCTGAGCGCTGGCACAGTTGATCCCTCTGCCACTTCAACAGTTTCTTTTACTATTGGCAACATCACCAATCCAGCTAAAGGCTCTTATCAGGGATTTAGAATTTTCACCACTACTGCCAATAGCGGGCTTGTAGACGGTCTATTTTTCGGCATGGAAGTGAGAAATGATATGAGGCCTCCTCCAATGGAAGGTATTCAAATCGGAGGCACTAATACAGTCATTGGCCAAGTCAAAATTAGGCAAACTAATGGAACCTTGCGTGACCTTACTGCTAATGAGGCCTCGCAGATAAGAGTAGGAATGGGCTGTCCTGATTTAATGTTTTTTGCCGGCGTCAAAAGATTAAGTTTATCTGGCTCCATCTACGGCTTTACTTATAATAATTTGCTGGACGCTACTTATATGATGGGAGTTATGCCGGATAATACTACTGATAAGGATTTCTTTGATAGTTATCTTCAGCCAAACATGACAATGATTAATCTTACTGGCAGCGAAACCGCCACTGTCACGCCGACTTTTGAGATCCCGGACGGAGTAATTCAAGGTTCTATTACTGGCGGCCCGGCCAGCGCTAGTGGTGTTTTTATCAGGGCCTATACCAGTAGTTCAGAAAGTTATTCTCCATTTTTTACAACCACGTCCTATGCCACAGAAGGCCTTAATGCTAGTGGAGTAGGATATTTTGAACTGCCCGTAAAGACTGGCCAAACTTGGAATTTTAGTATTATGACGGATTCCACTTTGACCAGCGGCGGTGCGCAATACTGGACGCCAGCTGTTGACCCCATTTATATTGACCCAGGCACGGCAACAACCACAGCAAGTGCCTTTTCTTTTGTCGTTGCTGATAAAACCTTGAATGTTACTTTGCGCTCTGGGGCTGACAATTCAGTCATAGACGAAACAGTGGAACCGCATCCTTGCGTGAGTGTCAGGCGGGCAGGAACAGAAATGATGGGCCCGGGCGGACAAGGAGTTTGTTCAACCACTCTTGTTAATGGAATAAAAGTTTATCAATTAAAAGTGCCTACTGGTGCCTTTGCTGTGCAGATAATGATGCCCGGTGGCTTTAAAGAATATCCAGTAACAGTGGCTAGCACTGATACCACAGTCAACCAGACTATTGTTATTGAAAGGCCAACCAGTTATATTAGCGGTACAGTAACTGACCCGGACACTTTCCCTATCCAAGGTGTGACAATTATGGCCCAAGGTTCAAATGGCACTTTTAGTCAAACCTTAACTGATTCCAGCGGTGCTTACACTTTATATGTGCCTCCTGGAATTTATCGCGTGGAAGCATTTGCGCCAAGTTATGGCCCGCTTACACCAAAAACAGGGGTGACAGTTAACGAGGGTTCAAATGCTACTGGCCAGAACTTTACCATTACTGCCGCTTCATTTAAAAAAATCACCGGCCGTGTTTATACTGATACAAATACCAATAATCAATGGGATTCTGGAGAAACAACCTATGCTGATGTCCATATCCGCGCTTATGGAACTGCTGGCTCCAACTTTGCCATGTCTAGAGGAGACGGCACATATACTTTGAGAGTGCCGGCAGGAACTGGCTATACAATTGAGGCCTGGTCAAAGGATATGGGAATGGTAGGATCAGCCCTAACTAATGTGGATGTTTCTAATGATGTTGCTGATAAAGATTTTAAACCGGCTGCGCTCGGTTATTTGCAGATTACAGTTGCAGACGGCAATACCAATGGGTTAACAGAATTATTCTCATGGGCTTTTAATCCTTCCACTGGCAAAGGCAATGGTTCTGACCAATGGACAGCTACTTCAACCACTGATTTAGTTACTAAATTTTCTCTGCCAGCCGGCACTTATCGTTTAGATGTTGGCATCCCGATTTTTGGTAATCTCACTGATTTGGCAGCTAATATTGATGCCACTACCACTACTATTACTGCTGGCAATACTTCCAGTTTAACCATTACTCTGCCAACTATGGCCACTTTAAGCGGCAATACTACTGCCAATGCCACTGTCTGGTCATCGCGTACAGATGGACCGGGCAAATTCTCAACAACAGCTGATTCCAGCGGAGCATATTCAATGAAATTGCCTACTGGCTACACTTATATGGTTGGCTCTTCGCTACCGGGCTATGTTAATACGCCGGTGACAGTGAGTTTTACCGGTGCGACAACTCAGGATTTGACTTTAACGGCTTCAGCTTACACCATAACCGGAACAGTTTCTTCTTCAGCAGGAGGGACACTTACCGAAGGTTTTGTTTGGGCAACCAAAGCCAATAATAGCGGATGGACAGGTTCAGAAATAAGCGGAAATGGCTCGTATACTTTGAATGTTGATTCTGGCACTTGGACAGTTTATGCTAATGGACCTTGTTACAATCCATCTAGCGGAATTTCGCAAACCGGCAGTGGGACAGTTAACATAACTTTAACGCCTATATCCGGATGTTCGTTTAGGCCGCCGGAAATTAAAAGTATTGTGCCATCCAGCGGAGGCACAGTTGCCACTTCCAGTGTTTCAGTTAACATTCCTCCAAATGCCTTAGGAACTGGTTCAAGCAATGTTTCTTTCAGTGTATCTACTCCGACAAATATCCCGCCCTCAACGCTTAATGCTGCTCCTATCACTGATTCCATAAGAAGCATCGTTGCTTCTGATTCCAATGGCACTACAATTACCAATCTCAATAATTCAATTGAAATTACCGTAAATTATGACGAAGCTGATATCCCGGCTGGCTCTTCAGAGGATAATCTACAATTGGCGTATTGGAATACAACAACAAACACTTGGGACGCAGTAGCAGCCACAGTGGACACCGACAACAATACCATTACCTCGCGCGTAAGCCACTTAACTGATTTTGCGCCGATTGTGCCAACTTCTGAAAATGCGCCAAGCAGCCCCACGGGCCTTTCTGCTACAGTCAATGGCGATACTCAAATTGACTTGGGTTGGACTGCAGTAAGTGGAGCAACTAGTTATCTTGTTTATCGCGATACTAGTGTGGGTGGAAGTTTTCCTTATTTAGCAACAGCAAGCACTAATTCTTATTCTAGCGCTGGTTTGACTGGCAGTACTGCTTATTACTACCGAGTTAGCGCTAGTAATGCCAATGGGGAATCAGCTGCAACTACTACTGTTTCTGCTACCACTTGTGCTTCAGTAAATGGAGGAACTGTGAGTGGTGCAAGTTGTACTTTGACTTGTAATTCTGGTTATCGCGAAAGCAATGGTTCCTGCATCCTTATTGGCGGCGGCGGTATTATTGGCGGCGGCGGCGGAGGAGGCGGCGCAAATGTGCCAACGCCTCAATATGTAGTGATTCCTGGAACTGCTACTACAGCTGCTGCAGAACTTAGTGTTTCTCCTTCAACACCTCAAGCCTCTAAGGTTGCCCAACCTTCTCCAGTTGCTCAACTCGTTTCTCCGGTCTTTAATAGAACACTAAGATATGGAATAACTTCAGATGAAGTAAAAAGATTGCAAGAATTATTTGTTTCTGATCCGGAAATTTATCCAGAGGGAATTGTTTCTGGCTGGTTTGGTCAATTAACCAGAAAAGCAGTTCAGAAATTTCAATGCAAATACAATATTGTTTGCGAAGGTAATGAAAATACTACTGGCTATGGTCTGCTTGGACCAAAAACAAGAGCAAAAATAAAAGAAGTATTTGGTAGTAAAGTAGAAGTCCCATCAGAGCAGGCAACTCAAATAGAACAAATCCAAGCAAAAATCCAAGAACTTTTAGAGAAAATTAAAACTCTCCAAGAACAACTCAAGTTATTGCAACAATAAATTTTAGAAAATAAATTGTCTCGATTCACTATTGATTTCTCGAATAGCTGTGATAGAATTGACTTGATGAGAGAATTTTATCAAATATCTCAAAAAGAAAAAGAAAAAATAATTCAAAAAATCTCTTTATTTTTAGAGAAAGAAAAAGAAATTTCTTTTGCTTATCTTTTCGGCTCTTTTTTAGAAGAAAAGCCAGTTACTTTCCGCGACATTGATATTGGAGTTTTTCTTGATCCATTACTCGTAACTAAAGATGCAAGTTTTGATTATGAGACCAATTTAGCAATTCAACTTTCAAAGTTAATTTCTTTTCCTGCTGACCACCTTGATATTAAGGTTTTAAATTTTACTTCAAAAATATTTCAGAATAATATTTTCAGCCACGGCCTCCTTCTTTTTGCTAAAAATTCTGATTTACTTACTTCATTCATTGAAGAAACTTCTTCTGAAGCCATAATCAATTACGAATTTTCAAAACAATCTTTATTAGAACTTTTAACTTAATTTATGGCAGAATTAGATATTGAAAAATTAAAATTAAGAATCAGTGAAATTCAAGAAGCGATAAAAGAGGTGCGTCAATACTTAATGATTTCTGAAGAAGATTTTTGGAAAGATCATCGCAATATTTTAGCCATTGAACAGCTTTTACTTCGAGCAATTGAGGCTACTGGCGGAATTTGCCTTCATCTCGTTGCCAAAAAACTCCAAAAAGGTGTAGAAAATATTGCCCACTGCTTTGAAATTCTCGGAGAGCATAATCTTCTTGATAAAAAACTTACCGAAAGTTTAATTAGAATGGCTCGCTTTCGTAATCTGTTAATCCATAAATATTGGGAAATTGATGAAAAACGAGTTTATGAATATGCCAAACAGAACCTCTCTGATTTTGAAAATTTTATATCTTCAATAAAAAAGAATTTTAACTGAAACTAATTGAATTCTATATTGTTTTTCAGACTGGCGACGTTGACAGCATAGTTATCCACAGGTTACTACTACTACGTGCTAAAATAATAAAAACGGTCGTTAAATTTACAAATTAAAAATTTAACTAATCAAAATTATGAAAAAAATTATGAAAAATAAAAACATTATTTCCATTATTCTTTCTATGTTTTTATCTGTATTGTTTGTTGCTGTGGCTGCTTATGCTGCAACCACTATTGGCACAAATATTAATACAGGAGGAACATTAACAGTTACAGGTGCAGTGGCTGCTTCAAGCACCCTGCAGGTTACTGGCGCAACAACTCTTTACTCTACTCTAAATGTAAGTGGGCTGACTACTTTAGGAAATGCCTCTACTACTCTTTTGTCTATCAGTAATACTGGTTATGTTGGCGGTGCCAATGGTTTAATATTGGCTGATGGTTCAATCACTGATGCCTCCGGGGCTATCAGTTTTGGCGATGAAAATTTAAGTACTACTGGCATCATCAATTTTGCCACTGCTTCTTCCACTGGTTTGGCATCATTGGATAGTGTAAAAATCAGCAGTATTGGAGACACCATAAGCGATATTCAGTTCGGTACTTGCACAGTTACTATTGGTTCTGTTGCAGCCAGCAGCACAGCGGTTGCGAATTGCACTGCCACTGGCGTAACCACCAGCCACCGAGTTTTTGTCACGCCCTATATCACAAATGCTCAAATAATTTTCAGCAGCGCTTCATCAACTGCTGACAACATTATCCAAATAGCTGTTTATAATACCGACGTAACAGGCGCTGTGGATCCAGCGGATAATACTTGGTCATGGATGGCAATAAAGTAGTAATCTGAATTCAAAATTATGAAATTTTATCTAATAACTATACTATGTTTATTGTTTGCACCTAATTTCATTTTTGCCGCCACCAATGATTTTGTTGCCGACGCTAATATTACTGTTAGCGCCGTCACTTTTGGCGCAAGCACTGCTGATATGATTATCTTTAATGGTTCTACTGCTGAAAGCTGGACATTTAACAGCGGAGCTTTTACTGTTACCAATCCCGGCTCTGCTTTTAAGGTCGGTTCATCTGATGGCAATGTCAAATCAATAAAGATCAGTTCGGGTGGAAGCGTACTTGTTTGCACTGAAAATACAACCCCAGGAACAAGTTATGCTACTTCGCCGACTTCTTCTGGAACCTATACCATAGAGCCATCTTCAACTACTGATTGTACCACTCTTTGTACTACTTTGGCCAATACTGCTACTTATAACTCTTATCCCACTTGCGGTGCAGCCAGTTGTAATGCTGGCTATAGATTATCTGGCTCTGGTTCAAGCGCAACTTGCGTACCGATTGGAGGAGGTGGAATTTTAGTAATTACTCCTACTGTTGCTTCTACTCCAAAAGCACCAGAAGTGGCAAAACCTTCAGTGGTTGCCCAAATCGTTTCACCAGTCTTTAATAAAACTCTCAGATATGGAATGACCAGTGATGATGTCAAAAGATTGCAAGAATTACTGGCTCAAGACAAGGAAATTTATCCCGAAGGAATTGTTTCTGGCTGGTTTGGTCAATTAACTAGAAAAGCAGTTCAGAAATTTCAATGCAAATACAATATTGTTTGCACCGGTGATGAAAAAACCACCGGCTATGGTGTGGTCGGTCCTAAAACTCAGGCAAAGTTAAATGAAATCTTCAACACTCAACCGGCAACAATGTCTGTTTCTTCCATTTTTTACTTTGGTCTTGGTAAAGGTATGGCCAATAGCAATGTCAAACGGCTCCAAAAATTACTTAATTCTGATCCTGACACTATGATTGCAGAATCAGGAGCTGGATCTCCTGGCAATGAAACAGAGTACTTCGGCTCCTTAACTGAAAAAGCGGTCCAGAAATTCCAGAAAAAACATGGTGTAGCAACCGAAGGAGATCCCGGCTATGGTTATGTGGGACCAAAGACTAGGGCGAAATTAAAAGAAATACCGAACACAATCTAGAAGTGAAATCTGCAACAATTTAAGTTTACGATATTTCTTGTCGTCTCTATTGCGCGGGCGACCGGATTTGAACCGGCGATCTCCTCCGTGACAGGGAGGCGTGTTAACCAGGCTACACTACACCCGCAATGTCAGAGGCGGGGATCGAACCCGCGACCTTGGGTTTATGAGTCCCATGCTCTACCGACTGAGCTACCCTGACAAAAAGGTATAGCTAAATATAAACTAAATTCATATATATTTCAATTCCTTGAGTGCTTTGGCATATTTATCTATAGCAATTTTGGCTTCTTCTTTTGTCAATTCAAAGGCAAAACCAGTCTTTGGATCTAATCTTTTTTTGATCTGATGAGCCTCCCAGAGATTCTTTAAATTATCAAAATCGCTTGGCTCAATAACTTTCAGTTTCTCTTCTAAATTTTCTCCCTTGTATCCGATTTTCTCGAATATCTCATCAAGTAAATCATCGGCCATTATCACAGCTGCACACCATTCAGAATGATTATCAGAATCAATTTTTTCCTTTATTGCCTGCCATCTATTTGTACGCTCTTCTGGTTGCTCTTTTCCTTCAAAAATCTTATCTGCAAATGAGGGGGTGTGTTTTGTCTTTAATGAAAAAATTTTGATAACTAAAATGAAAATTATGACTGACAAAAAAAAGACAATTATTAAAATATATGGCCTTATCATTCCATAAAAGTTTTCCAGTCTGGAAAAATATTCAAAAGAATGAAGAACTTGGTTGAAAATATATTCTATATTGAGATAAGTAATTTCAGGAGAATTATTCATATTCCTGATTGTATTGTTTCCCCAAATCAAACAAGATATCTTCTCTAAACCAAGGAGCAATAAATTGTATTCCGACTGGAAGAGTAAAATTTTTGTTTTTATACGGTATAGATACAGCAGGCAAACCAGCCAAATTGGCAGAAACTGTAAAAATATCTGAAAGATACATTTGCAGAGGATCAGATGCTTTTTCGCCGATCTTAAAGGCGGGTGTGGGCGAAGTCGGCATTAAAATCGCATCAAGACCATCCTGTTTTAGATCAAATGCTTTCTGAAAATCTTTTTTAATAAGTGTTCTCACCTTTTGGGCCCTTAGATAATAAGCATCATAATAGCCAGCAGAGAGCACGTAAGTGCCGAGCATAATTCTTCTTCTGGTTTCTTCTCCAAAACCTTGCGCACGAGTCTTCATATAATCTTCCAGTAAATTCTGTCCTTCAGATACAAGACCATATCTAATGCCGTCAAACCGGGCTAAATTCGCTGAAACTTCAGCAGGCATAATGATGTAATAACATGAAAGAGAGTATCTTAAAGTATGCAAGTCTACTGGTTCAATTTCATGACCAAGATTTTCTAAAATTTTTATTGAATCATCTATAGCAGCATTTATACACTTATTAACTCCCCTTCTGTCGTATTGGAAAATGCCTATTTTAAGTTTTTTAAAATCATTGGGCCTTTTGCTAATTTTTATATCTATACTTGTTGAATCTAGTAGGTCCTTACCTTTTATGGCATTAAAAAGTATTTCTGCATCTTCTACTGTCTTTGTTATGGGCCCAATTTGATCCAATGAAGAAGCCATTGCTATCAGACCATACCGAGAAACTGCCCCATAGGTCGGCTTTAAACCTATCACTCCGCAAAATCCAGCAGGCTGCCTAATTGATCCTCCAGTATCTGATCCCAGAGCCGCGGCACAGGCATCCATAGATACTGCTGCCGCAGAACCTCCTGAAGATCCACCAGCTACCCTTTTTAAATCAAGGGGATTTTTGGTGATGCCAAAGCTAGAATTTTCTGTGGAACTTCCCATAGCAAACTCATCCATATTGGTTCTGCCCAGAAAGATCGCTCCGCTATTCTTCAGTTTTTCTATGACCGTGGCATCATAAACTGCCTTGTAATTTTCTAAAATTTTTGAACTAGCAGAGCATCTTTTTCCTTTTATCAAAATATTATCTTTTATCGCTAAGGCGATACCAAAAAACGGTTTTGCCATACTGCCGCTTAAAATTTCTTTGTCTTGATTTTTGGCAGTCTCAAATGCATCCTTAAAAACCTCTAAATAGGCGTGGATATTTTTATTTTTATTTTTGACAACATCAAAATAGTAAGAGATTAATTCCTTAGAAGATATTTCTCGTTTTTTTATCATTTCCTGAGTTTTTTTTATGGTTAGATTTTTTAAGTCAATCATTTACTTAAGGATATGTTTTACCTTTATATACCTTTTCTCTAAAGAAGGAGCTTCAGCCATCAAGTCTTCAGAAAATTCTCCAGCTGGATAAGAATTTTCATCATCGCGCAGGATATTCCTAAAATCAACTGTTTGGCTTGCCTCTTCCTTGCTGATATCTTCCACATCTATTTCTTCTAATTTTGAAACATAATTTAAAATAGACTCAAATTCTTCTTGAAATTTGTCTTTTTCTTTAGCGCCCAACTTAATTCTTGCCAGAAGAGCAAGTCTTTCAACATCAAACATAATTGCAACTAGCTTAATAATTTTTTAATTATCTTATTGACTAAGGCACCATCAGCCCTGCCCTTAATTTTTGGCATTAAGATAGACATAACTTTTCCGATTTCCTTTATATTTTTTGCTCCGCTTTGCTCAATGGCACCTTTTACCAAATCGCGGATTTGATCCTCAGACAGTTGTTCAGGCAAAAAATCTGATAAAATCGCAATCTCTTTTTTTTCTTTTTCAGCTAATTCAGAACGGCCTCCTTTCTCATACAGATCAACAGCGTCTTTTCTTTTTTTTATCTCTCTTGAAATGACCTGCAAAATTTCTTCATCATTTAATTGACTTTTTGCTTCAAGATCAGATTCACCATCCTTGCTTAATTTTGTCCTTTTGGCTATTTCTGCATTCTTAATTTCTGATTGGAGTAATTTTAATACAGAAAGCCGAATTTCATCTTTGGACTTAAAAGATTCTTTGAAATCAGATGCTATTTTCTCTTTAAGATTCTTTTCCATAATTAAATAATATTATAAATTTTGATAAAATAAAAGCAATGAATTTGAGAAAAGTATTAAGTTATTCTTTTTGGATATTGCTTAGTATTCTCATTGGATTGATCTTATCTGCATTACTGGTCAAATCAATAAAATTGGCCTATGGATATTTTAAAGATGAAAAGATTGAGCCTGCCTTTACTAGCAATACAATTGCAATAGGCAACAAGCTGCAATCAGTCCTCAAGAGTCTTACTTTTAAGATAGATGAAGAAAATATTCATCAAATCAAATTTGAAGTGCCTCAAGAGAAAAAACTGATTCTGGCAGACCTGCAAAAAATGGAGCTGTCTCTTTATGACAATGGCGAACTGAAAGATAAATTTAAGATATTATCTATTGGGGAAAAGGGTTCGCCGTGGGAAACGCCTAGCGGAAAATATTCTGTTCTTTTTAAAGAAGAAAATCATTTTTCTTCAATTGGAAATGTCTGGATGCCTTACAGCATCCAATTCTTCGGCAATTTCTTCATTCATGGGTGGCCATATTATCCTAATGGTTCACCTGTGACCCCGGGGTTTTCAGGCGGATGCATCAGACTTTCAACTGAAGATGCTGAAAAAATATTCAATTTCGCTGATGATTCCACCGGGGTTTTCATTAAAAATGATGCTGATAATTTTTTTGATTCTTTAAAAAATAAATTTTATTTTTTTAGATCATCAGAAAATAAATTTCCTAATATTAAAGCCGATGCCTTTCTGATCGCTGATTTGAAAAACGGAGTAATTATAAATCAAAAAGATAAAGATAAAAAATTTCCGATTGCCTCTATCACTAAATTGGTAACTGTACTCGTCTCTTTGGAAACAATCAATCAAGAAAAAACCATCACCATCACTCGCGATATGCTGGAAATAGGAGAGGGTGACCGAGGCGATCTTAAGCCGGGTGATAAGCTCACTGCCAAGGAGTTAATTTATCCTCTTTTGATGGAATCAAGTAATGATGCGGCAGTGGCACTTGCAGAAGATTATGGAGAGAAAAACTTTGTCAGATTGATGAATGAGAAAGTAAAATCAATTGGCCTCCAAAATACCTTTTTTGAAGAAGCATCGGGCATTAGCAACAGCAACAAATCAACAGCAGAAGATCTTTTTCGTCTCGGCCGTTATCTCTACGAGAATAAAAGATATGTTTTGGATATTACTAAATTAAAGACATTTAAAAATTGGCGCAACATCAATACTTTTGTAGACAATGAAAGTTTTATCGGAGGAAAAACCGGCTACAATGATGAGGCTATGCAGACCGTGGCGGCATTTTTCTCTCTTCCGCTTTCAGAATTTGAAAAAAGAGACATTGCCATCATTCTTTTGCACACACCCGACTGGAAAAAAGACGCAAAATCAATTCTTGGATGGATGGGTACAGAAGTATTTTATGAAGATGAAATGACCGAAGAAAAAATTTTATCTCGCGAAGAAACCGTAGGGCTAATGAAGGATTTGGAAAATATTTCCCTTCTCTTTGTCGGTGATATGATGCTTGACCGCGATGTATTCCGATCAGTCAAGAATAATGCCAATAATGATTTTTCTTTTCTGTTCAAAAAAGCTAATTTTTTGAGAAATGCTGATTTCACATTTGGTAATCTTGAAGGTCCGGTCTCGGATATTGGAGAAGAATTGGGGAATTTTTATTCTTTCCGAATGCATCCAATCTCTCTTCTTGCCCTAAAAGAGGCTGGCTTTGATATTCTCTCAATAGCAAACAACCATATTGGCGATTGGGGCAGAGATGCCTTTAATGATACCATCGCAAGATTGAAAAAAGAGGGTATTGAGCCTGTGGGCGGAGGGATAAAAAGAGAAGATATCATTAATCCTCTTATCCTTCAAAAGGAAGAGTCAAA
Organism: Patescibacteria group bacterium; assembly: GCA_040752125.1. Taxonomy (GTDB): domain Bacteria; phylum Patescibacteriota; class Minisyncoccia; order UBA9983; family UBA9983; genus JBFMFK01. The sequence continues at coordinate 26,331 of JBFMFK010000021.1, forward strand.
AATAGGATTTTTAGGATTCAGTGATGTCGGCCCGAACTGGCTGAAGATCTCTGAGAATAATGGAGGAATTCTAATAGCAGACGAATCAATGCCTGAAATTATAAAGGAGGCTTCTGAACAAGTGGATGCCCTCATCACCTCCTTTCATTTTGGTGATGAATATCAAGTTAAACATAATCAAAGACAAGAAGAACTAGCGCATTTGGCCATAGACAACGGAGCGAAGATTATTATTGGTCATCATCCCCACGTCATTCAAGAAATAGAATTTTATAAAGAGGGGCTGATTGCCTATAGTTTGGGGAATTTTATCTTTGATCAGAATTTTTCCGAAGAGACCAGAGAGGGTTTAGTTCTGGAAATTATCCTTTCCGGCAACGGGAAAATAAAATCAGTCAACAAAAATATAATCAAGATAAATGATCTTTATCAGCCAGAACTGAGAGAATAAATTATTTTATCAAATCTAAAAATTCTCTTTCATTAAGAATCTTCACGCCTAATTTCTTGGCTCGCTCGTATTTTGAACCCGGCTCTTTTCCTGCAACCACAAAATCTGTTTTTTTTGAAACCGATTCAGATACTTCACCGCCAAGCATTCTTATTTTTTCTTTCACCTCTTCCCGAATCATTGATTCCAAAACACCTGTTAAGACAAAAGACAATCCTTTTAACTTTGAACTTTTAACTTTTAACTTTTCACTCTCTATTTTAATCCCGGCCGTGTCCAGTTTTTTTAAAAATTTTATGTTTTGTTCGTTATGGAACCAGTCGCAGATACTTTGAGAAACATTAGGTCCGATATCAGGAATTTTCTGCAGATTTTCCAGTGAAAAATTGTGAAAAGAACGGATAATTCCGGAGATATTTTTTCTAGTTGCTGGCAAAGTTTGGATCTTCTGCGCCAAGAGGTTAGCTGTTTCTTTTCCAACATGAATAATCCCTAGGCTGTAGATAAATCTCTCCAGAGAAATTTTCTTCTTTTTCTCTATTTCATCAATAATATTTTTTGCAGACTTTTCTCCAAATCTTTCCAGAACGGCAACATTACCTTCCTTAAGACTAAAAATATCAGAGGCGTCAGAAATTAGTCCCTCATCCAGAAAACGGTCTATAATTTTATCTCCCAGTCCTCTTATATCAAACGCACCCTTTGAAACAAAATGTTTTATAGCCTCTCTGTTTCTGGCGCCGCAATTAATATTGGAACATTTGAAAAATGCACCCTCTTTGATTATTTTTGATCCGTCTATAGGACAGACTGCTGGCATTTTAAATTCTTTTTCTTTACCAGAGCGTAATTCCTTTAAAACTTTTGTTATTTGCGGAATGACATCGCCTGCCCTTGAAATAATCACTGTGTCGCCCATTTTCAGCCCCAGTCTTTTTATCTGATCATAATTGTGCAGAGTGGCATGGCTGACAGTCACTCCAGCCACATTTGCTGGTTTTAAAATCGCCACTGGTGTTAAAACGCCTGTACGGCCAACTTGAACTTTGATATCTTCCACGATAGTCGTGGTTTCTTTGGGAGAAAATTTATAGGCAATCGCTGCTCGGGACGCCTTTCCTACTACGCCAGCAGCTTCAAAAAGCTTATTGTCATTGATAATAACTACAATGCCGTCAATTTCATATGGCAATTTCTCTCGATGTTTTTCCCAATGATTTTTAAAATCAAAAACTTCTTCCAAGGATTTAAGTAGCCGATTATTAGGATTGGTTTTAAAACCAAGAGTCTTTAATAATTGATGTTCTTCTTCGTGAGTCTTTTGATCTAGATCTGTTATAATATCATAAATAAAAGAGTCTAATTTACGGGAGGCTGTAATTTTTGGATCAAGCTGACGAACTGAACCAGCGGCCATATTGCGGGGATTAGCAAAAATTTTTTCACCCCTTTTTGCTTGCTCCTTATTAATTCGTTCAAATTCTCTTTTGGTAATAAAAACCTCTCCTCTCACGATTAATCGTTTTGGAATTTGGGATTTGGAATTTGGAATTTCTATCCTTAGGGGTATTGCTTCAATGGTTTTTAAATTTTGAGTAATATTTTCACCAATAATACCGTCGCCACGAGTAGAACCTTCAACCAAAATGCCGTTTTTGTAAATAAGTTCAATCGCCAAGCCGTCAATTTTTGGTTCGCAATAAAAATTAGAAATCGGGGAAATTGGTTTCAGATAATTCTCTACCCTCTCCAGCCAGGCCTTCATATCTTCTTTAGAAAAAGCATCATTAAAAGAAAGCATAATAGTCTCATGATGGACTTTTTTGAATTGCTTTAATGGTTCGCCTCCTATGCGTTGCGTGGGAGAATCAGGAGTGATAAATTTTGGATATTTTTGTTCAAGTTCATAGAGCTCTTTTTTTAAAGAATCCAGAGCTGAATCTGAAATCTTTGGTCTATCCAAAACATGATAAAGATAGCGATGATAATTGATTACCTTTTTTAATCTATCAATTCGTTCCTTGATTTTTTCTTTTTCTGCTTTTTTTTTAGATTCCATTTTAATAATCCAGCCTTATTCCTCTTTCTATCTTTAACTCACTGGTTGAATTACAGTCAAGATTATAGCCAGAAGCAATGATGACTGTGGCTGGCGGAGCGCTCTTGTCTACTGTTGTCCTAGCGCAAGTTCCATTGCTAAAAACGATATCAAATTGAGCAATGCCAGCAATTACACTGCCATTAATAGGGGTATTATTGCAATTGATTGCGTAATTGGCTCCAGAAAAAGCATCCTGTGGAGGCAAATCCCAGTAAAATGCGCATTCTACGGCTGAATCTGCTGCATAAAACGCTCTCATTGACTCGCTCCCAAATCCGGAAAATCTTATCTCATTGCTTGATATATCAACGATGCTCATTGCCAATAATAAAATAACACTTATCACCATAAGTACCAAGAGAACGACGTAGCCGTTGTGAATTCTTTTTCTCATTATGAATCTAATTGTCTTTGCGAAACCGTGGTTTGGATATTAAATGGACCGACCATACTCAATCCGATTGAGGGATTGATTGAAGCATTGATATTTATTGTGACTCTTGCCTGAAATGTATCTCCACTACCACCCCCGGAAATTGTAAATCTGATATAGTTGATCATAATTTCAGAGGAAGTAAGATTGCGATCAGGATTGTTGCATCCGCTTCCTCCACTTTCATTCCTCTTGAGTCTATTGCCCACAATAGAATAGGTCACACTGCAGCCATTAAAATTAGTAAAATTAAAAACCGAAGTATTGCCTCCGGGATTACTATAATTACTTCCTTCCATAATCTCTCGGGTCATAACTTCAAAAGCGAAATTGAGATTGTCATTTAATGTTCTGATTGACATAGACTGCTTTTGGCTGGCATTGATATTAAGATAAGCTCCCATGGCGATTATTATAGTCAATGAAAAAACAGTCATTGCCACGAGCATTTCCATTAGACCAAAACCTTTATTTTTATTTTTCTTCAACATAATAATATCTACGGCATCCAGTTGTTAAGATGTCCTTCTAAGATAACACTATTTGTCTGACCAGCATCGTTCCATGAGACAGTTACAGTAATTCTTGTTTCCGCATTTCCACCTAGATCAGTTCGTTTGATAACTCTCTGGAACGGAGTTAAGGTGCTTGCAGCATCATAATCATAGCGATTATTTGCAGAGCTGTATCTGATTCTTGGACAACTACCGCCACAAGGAGACAAGGAATCATTGATAACATCTATATAACAACCATTGGCACCCTGGCATGGATTTGTTCCCTTCAACCACTGATTGCCTGTGTTTCCCTGAATCCAATTTGTATCTCTTTTGTTTCTGATATATTCCAAGGCCTCTTGCGCCAGATAAAAAGCAATAATCCTGTCTTTGGAAATCCGCATTGTCTTTATGCTTTTACTGGCGATCTCTAGAGGCACAATGATGACTGACATTAAAATAAGAATGGCAACCATCACCTCAAGAAGAGTGAAGCCTTTTTTTAATCTCTGATTTCTATTTGTCCGCTTGGCCATACTTTTATTTTTTTAAGATAACCTTTATCTGATTGAATTCTTATTTCAGCATCATTGAATTCTACGCCATTAACTGCAATTTTTGGACGCGGCCGAAGATAGACTATATCAAGATTACTCAAACTACAGATACCCGGAGGTAAAGTTTCTACCCCAGAACAGAGATTAGAGATTGAATCTTTTGATATTATTTGATACTGCTTTACAAGTTCTCCTGCATTATAAGCATTGTCATTGTTGATATCAGAAAAGATGATAAATGAATTAGGAGCGGTGATATCAAAATGAATGCCGTAGCCCGGATAAAGAGCACCTGCCTTTCTAACGATAAGGGCGAAAACCTGCGTTTCTCTTATGGCTAAGGCCACTTCCTGGGCAGTTTTTCTCAGAGAGGCCCTGGCACTAAATTGGGAATAACTGATTAATAAAAAAGAAGAAATAATTGTAAAAATACTCACTGTTACCAGAAGCTCGATAAAAGTAAAACCTTTTGACATCTTATTCCAGTTTAAAAAGCACCTTATCCGGCTTCTTAACTTCAACATCTAGAGGAGAAGAATTTTGTTTTATGCCGTTAACATAAAGAGTCCAGATCTTTTTTGAATCAGTGCTCTGTACTCCGTCAATTTTGCGAGGATAAAAATCTTTGTTTGCCTCTAGGTCAATGGAATAAAGAACAGCTGCCTGCTGAAGCAAATTCCAGGCTTTTTCTTGTTCTATTTGATCATTATAGAAAACCTGTTTCTCGCCATTGCCAAAATCAATGGTTAAGATAATGGCTTGATTCGGCAAAGAGAATCTGATAACGAGATATAAAAAAATAATGACTACAATTAATGTTAAAATTAATTGTGGCTCTTTTATATTTATATATGTTTTTTTATCCATATCATTGTCTCTTTATTGATAATTATACACTGATTTTAACTAAAAATGAAATTAATGTGCCTAAGACCAGAAAGGGCCCAAAAGGTATGGCACTGTTTAAATTATATCTTTTTTTAGAGAACAACACTAGAAAAATCCCCACAATAGCACCAATCCAAAAAGCAAATAATAATGCCCAAAGACCTTTATAAAAACCCAAAAGCCAGCCCATTCCCAAGACTAATTTTGCGTCGCCAAACCCCATCCACCTGCCGCGGGAGGCCAACCATAACAAACCAAAGAAAGAAAAAAACAAGATACCGGCTAAGAAACTTGTAACTTGTAACTTGTAACTTGTAACTAGCGGAGCAAAAAATGCCAAAACATCAAAAGAATAAACAAAGAAATCGGGAATGATTTGGTGGCGAAGATCATAGACAGCAATAACAATCAAGAGACTGAAGATTGCGAGATAGTATAAAGTAGATAGTATAAAGTATAAAGAAAGATTGTTTAATATTTGATAGTTAATACTGAATACTGATAAAAATACTATTCCGCTTAAGATTTCAACAATGGGATATTGCCACGAGATTTTTGACTTGCACTCTCGGCATTTACCTCCTTGGATAATAAAACTTACTATTGGTATTAATTCATACCATTTTAAATTTTTGTTGCAGGAAAAACATCTTGATTTTCCTTTTAAGATAGGTTCATTGGTATTGTATCGCAGAATAACTACATTCAAAAAACTGCCAACAATGGCGCCGAAGGCAAAAATAAAAAGATAATAGATAGTCATTATTTTTATTTTATCAAAATTAAACTCAAAATCCCGACGAAGTCCGACTTCGTCCGATTCGTTCTACCCGGCTAATCTAAAACAAGATCACTTATTATTTCAAGAGAATCCATAGACCAATCTTTTAGATAAAATTCGTAATCTTTTTTATCTTTAAATTGTTCTGTTATTATTTCCGTACCTGAAATTATTTCATCATTATAGTTTTTATCCAGAAAAAATCTTATACTTGACCAAGGATGATTTAATAGTTTGTTCTTTTCATTTTCCCAATTTTTCATTTTATTAAATCGCCATTCTCTCCCGCTTAAAAAATCCAATGGATTCAGATGGATATAAACTGAAAGGTGTAATAAATAATTGTTTGAATCTATATGTTTTGATTTGAATTTACTTTCAAAAAGCGCACCCGATCTATCTGTTTTTATATTTATATATTTAGCAATAGATGTGTTGCATTTTCTGATAAAATCAGTAATTCCTTCTTCTCTTAGTTCTTCCAAAAGTAGATGGTAATGATCGGGCATTATGCTATAGCATAAGATATTTACAAGTTTATCTCCTTTACTTACCATATCCATTATTTTTTGAAATGGAGGATTTATATTTTTCCTTATATAATCAAAAGTTTTAGTAGAGTTTGTAGAATTCGCCACTAAAAAAGTTTGAGCAAGTTTTTTTGCGTTTCCATAATCCTTAAATTCAGGAACTTTTAAAACAGTACGGCTGTAAATATGGTAATATTCTCCAGGATGAAATTTTTCTTTTCTTATAGCCATTTATTTATTTTAGACGAAGTCGGACTTCGTCCACTTCGCTCAGGTCCAAGAAAACCCTGCCACGTCAAGCTTGGCAGGGTTGGAAAAAATCTCACTCGTACAAGACAGGGAGATTAAAAATCCCAAAAATTTTTAGATAACAAAACAACTAGGGTTTGACATCATAACAAGCAAGTCCAGCATCAGCAGCATTACATTTTCCTGAATCAGCACCTGCAAAATCAGTACCGCCACCAGTACACACTGTGCCTGCAGTCGCATCTATATCAGAACTTAAAGCAGAGTTAGTAGATTCTTCAAGTGTAGCACCGATATGGTATGAAGTACAATTGGTACCACTTCCCAAAGCTGCGTAAGAATAAGAAGTGCTACCAACTGGATCAGTAGGTATGGCTGCAATATAGCCTGGGGTGACAAGATTAGCAACGCTTATTGCTGTAGGATAAACACGATTTGCATCAAAAGACATTTCCAAGGCTAATTGAAGTTGTTTGATATCTGCCACTCTTCTTGCATCTCTGGACTTTAATCTAGCTCTGTTTAAGGAAGCTAAAACGATTGATGAAAGAATGCCGATAATGGCAATAACCACCAAAAGTTCAATTAATGTAAAACCTTTCTTTTTTGACATATTTTTTAATTTTACTAAGGCCTTAATAAAATTTGACTAAATTTCTTTTTTTATCGACCATTTGCCTTTTTAATATTATACAATATATTGAAAAGACAAAAAATAAACTTGAATAAACTTGTGTGGATAATCTACAAAGAGCCGGCCATATTATAAATCGGCCCAAGAATAGAAATCATCAAGAGACCCACTGCGCCACCGATAAAAATAATCAGCATTGGCTCAATCAAAGAGATAAGGTTTTCTACAGCACTATCAACTTCACGTCTGTAAAAACGGGCAATGGTTCCTAAGACAAAATTCAGCTTTCCGGTTTCCTCACCTATTTTCATCATTCTGGAAAGGAGATGCGGTATAAATTCACTTTTGGATAAAGATTCTGAAAGGGGGTTGCCTCCTTTCACTGCCTCCATAGAATCAATAAGGATTTTTTTGTAAATCTCGTTACCAACAACATCAGCTGTTATTTCCAAAGACCTGACAAGAGGGATTCCGCTGGAAAGGAGAGTGTTGAGATTATCAGAAATGCGGGCCAGAAATATTTTTTTAAAGAGAGAGCCGACATAGGGAACAGTTAGCTGGAAACGGGCAAATGTTATCTTGCCCCTCTGGGTTTTATAAAACCTCCACAATAAAAATATGACTGCCACAAGGCCGATTAAAATAAATGGTAGTAAATTGCGAAGAAAATCACTGAGAGCCAAGACAATCCTAGTATAAATCGGAAGTGACTGACCGGTTTCTGTTAAGACAACACTCAATTTAGGAACGACAACAACCATCATCAAAACCAAAACTACAATAAAGGCAACGATCACAAAGGCAGGATAAAACATTGCATTCTTTGCCTTAGAGGTAAGCTCATAAATCCTTTCAAGATAATCAGCCAGATAATTAAAAACCTCTTCCAGTTTTCCTGATTCCTCACCAGAACGAACCATATTGACATAGAATTTGGAAAAAACATCTGAATGTTTGGCCATGGCCTGAGACATCGGTATACCCCCTTGGATATCTTCAATTACTTGCGAGAGTTTTTTTCTTAAAAGAGGGTTTTCTGATTCTTTAGACAATAATTTAAACGATTCCAAGGTAGGCACTCTAGCCTCAAAGAGAGTAGAAAGCTGTCGAGAAAGAATGACAACATCTTTTGATTTTACTCTTTGGAAAAAATTGGTTTCTCTCTTCCAGATTGGAAGCGACTCTTCTATTGGTTTGATAGAAATGATGATCAAATTCCTTTTTTGCAAAGCATTAATGGCGATTTCCATTGTGGCTGAATCAATGGTTCCGGATTGCCGTTCGCCTTCTGGAGTGGATACTTCGTATTTGTACAACATATTTTTAAGCAAGACTTTCCAAACCTCTTGGATTTAAAGAATAAGAATAGGCATTCTCCATGCTAATCTCGCCTCTTCTAACCAGATCAATCAAAGAACGATTCAAGCTCACCATACCCAATTCAAAACTATTTTCAATCACCATATCAATCTCATGGGTACGATTCTCGCGGATAAGTGTTTTTACAGCCGGCGTATTGATTAAAAGCTCGTAAGCAGGAATAAGCCCCCCCGAAATCCTGAGTATAAGTCTTTGAGAGAAAATTCCCAAAAGGGCACTAGAAAGCTGTAATCTTATTTGATTCTGCTGGGTGGAAGGAAAGGAGTCTATGATTCGATCAATCGTCTGGGAGGCACTATTGGTATGCAATGATGAAAAAATAAGATGGCCTGTCTCTGCGGCTGTGGCTGCCACAGACATTGTTTCCACATCTCTCATTTCTCCGATCATTGCCACATTAACATCTTGGCGAAACATGGATCTTAGAGCGGTGTTAAAATCATTGGTATCAAAATTAACTTCCCTCTGATCAATGATGCACTTGTCTTGAGTAAAAAGATATTCCACAGGATCCTCAATGGTCAGAATATGTTCTGATCTAGTATGATTGATGTAATCAATTATTGCTGCCAGAGTGGTTGATTTCCCGTGCCCAATAGGCCCAACAACAAGAAAAAATCCCTGTTCTTTATTTGCAAACTCAATGAGAATCGGGGGAAGATTTAAGGCTTCAAAATCTCTGATCTTCATAGAAATCAATCTCATGGCAGCGCTTAAAAATCCTCTTTGCAAAAATGCATTTACCCTAAATCTGATTTTTTCCTCAAAATTATAAGAAAAATCAATTTCTCTGTTTTTAGCCAGCCTATTTTTTAATTCCTCGGTCAGCATCGCCATAATTAATCCTCTTGTGTCTTCTGGTGTGAGAACCGGTTTATTCACCAATGACATCAGGGTGCCAGAAACCCTCATCATTGGGTGCATACCTACAGAAATATGAAGGTCTGATGCTCCCTCTTTTACGACAATTTTTATAAGCTCTGCTAATTCTTTTCTATAATCAGACATAGAATGAAATATCCTATTGTATCTTCAGTATAGATTTAACTTTTTTAATGACATCAGATGGGGTAAAGTATGCCTTAACAATATAATCATCAGCTCCTAACTGTATTCCCTTTTCTATATCCTCTTTCTGGCCAAGATTCGTGAGAATGATAATTTTGCTATTCGTTATCAATTTTTGTTCTTTACCCTGCTTGATAAATTCAAAACCATCCATATTTGGCATTACCAAATCGACTAGAACAACATCGGGAGTAAATCCATTTTTTATCTTATCCAATGCCTCTTGCCCGCCAAAGGCAACCTCAACATCAAACCCTAATTCTCGAAACTTGATGGAATACATATCCAGAAGAAACTCATCATCGTCAATTATTAAAATTTTATATTTTTTTGCCTCCTCCATAATAATAATTATATCTTATTTAATTCTTCAATACCAACAATGCCGTTAAAGATTTTTAAGATACCATCTTCTTTCATTGTTAGCATCCCCTGTCTTCTCGACTCTTTGTATATTTCTGGTTCAACAGGGTTATTCAAAATAATATTCTCAAGTTCGGGTGTCTTTACTAAGACTTCAAAAATGCCGATTCTGCCTCTGGCACCTCCAGGACAACTAGCAGATGGAATCCCTTGGTAAACAAATTCTGGGGTTTTGATCGCTTTTAAAATATGAGGAGGCAAATCTTTCAATTCCTGCATTATTCTTTCTTTAACAGCGCCTGCAAAAGGAATAGATTTTCTAGAATCAGGACAAAGCATTCTTGTCAGTCTTTGACCTATTGCCAATAAAAGAGTAGGCGCAATTAAAAACGGATCAACTCCCATATCTATCAGTCTGGGAATCACCCCAATGGCACTATTGGTATGCAGGGTTGAAAAAACTATATGGCCGGTAAGAGCAGCCTGAATGGCTAAAGCAGCAGTCTCTTTGTCTCTTATCTCGCCAACCATTATCATATTCGGATCTTGTCTAAGAATTGATCTTAAGCCACTGGCAAAATCATATCCTATCTCCGGTCTAATCTGAGACTGGTTTATGCCTTCAATATTATATTCAACAGGATCTTCCAAACTAATGATATTGTTCTGTTCTCTATCTAATTCCTGAAGCATGGCATAAAGAGTTGTTGTTTTACCACAACCTGTTGGACCAGTGAGAAGAATCAAGCCATAGGGCTTTTTAAGACTTTCTCTAATTATCTGTATATTTTTTTCGTAAAGACCGAGTTCTTCTAGTTTCTTAATACCTTTTTGTTTGTCCAAAATACGAATGGCTATCTTTTCTCCAAAAAAAGTTGGCAAAACAGAAACTCGAAAATCTACTTCTCTGCCTTCAATGCGCGCTTCAAATCTTCCATCTTGTGGCCTGCGTTTTTCATCCAAGCGCATATTGGTTAAAATTTTCACTCTGGAAACTATTGGTTCATGAACCTTTAAAGGCAGAAGAAGGCTGGTATATAAAACACCATCCATTCTGAAACGCACTCTTAATTTGTCTCTTAAAGGCTCTATATGAATATCTGAAGCATTGCCTTCAAGGGCATGCTTGATGATAACAGCAACCATCTTGGTGACCGGCGCCTCTTCAACAAATTTTATTTCTTCGCCGAGAATGTCTTTTTTGTTCAATTCCTTTTCTGTTTCCATCAGTGCCGATTCTAATTCACCTAAAACTTTGGTAACTTCACCACTTAATCCTTTATATTCTTCAAAGAGAGAATTAAAATCATCTTCTGAGATAAGATAAATATTAAAAGGAGTATTGAATCTGGAGACAATAAACTTTACAGCCTCTTTGGATTCAACATTTTCAGGATTCACCATTCCTATTTCGAGAACGCCTTCTTTGATTGCCAGGGGGACGAATTGGTAGTATTTGGCTGCTTCTTCAGGAACCTGCTTTAGCAAATCAACAGAGACATTACTCTTATCAATTTTTTTGTAGGGCACGCCGCTCGTCTCTGATTTGGCATTCAGAATCTCTGATTCTGGAACACCGTGGGTGCTTAAAATTTTTTCCAAAGAGACTCCTTTTTCTTTGGATTGCTGGATAAATTTAACGAGATCGTCTTCATTGACAATATTTTTTTGGACTAAAATATCTGTAAAAAGCATTTATTTTAGGGGCGCGAAAGGATTGTCTCGACCTAATGGCTGAGAGGTCAGCTCTACTGAAAAATCAATCAGATTCTTAAATGCAGAACTTTGGAAAAAATCTGTATCCAGAATTACTCCCTTAATCTGATTCAAAAGATTTAAAATATTCTTTCCCTCTTCAGGAATATTCATCTTGGTTGTTTCAGTTTCCGAAAGAGGACCGGTATTGCCGTTCTCAGTGATTACTGCAACATTTGAGGTTACTGCAGATTCATCTTTATTATCAGAGGTAAAATAATAAATTCCAGCTCCAATTAAAATAATTATCAGAATGATTATTAAAATTTTTGTTCTTTTATTGCCCATAGCTATAGTAAGTTAAGGCGGAAAAATTATATTCATAAAAATCTGTTTCTCCTGCATTGAAAGTTAAATTTTTAATCTCAATTATTCTCAAACTTTTCTCCAGATCTGCCAAAAAATTAAGGAATGAATTGTAGGGCGCCGATGCCTTAAAACTCATATCCATGGTAGCCACAGATAGGCCCTGAGCAGGGGCCGAAGAACTATCAGGTGTGGTCATGCCTTGAACAGATAGGGTTTTTAGCACAACATTGTTCTTCCTGGCGATATTTTCTATTTCCACAGCAATTTTGACATTATTGGGATTATTAGGAATCATCTTTTCTATCGCCTCTAAATCTGATTTGCTTATAGAGTTATATCTGGCAAGCAAATCATCCCTGATTATCTGGAGCTCTTTTGACTTGGTAAGAGCATTGTTTAAACCATTTTCCTGATCAAGCATCACTCGGATGTCATCGTAAATCGGCTTAGACCAATAATAAGAAATTACGATAGCTGTGGTTAAAAAGATTAATGGAATCAAGTATCTCATATTTTTTGATGGATTATTTAAATTTCAGATATGATGGCTTAAAAACTATTACTAAAGAAAAATTAACGCGTCCATCAAGGCCAAGTGTAAAATCCGAAGCGGAAACACTTTCTATGTCTTCACTTTTTCTAAACTCCTCTACCTGCAATGCCAATGAAGTATAATCCCGAGAAGCACCTTTAAGATTGATTTGGGGATTCCCGGTATCTGAAGAATGAAAAGAGAAATCTGTGAACCTCACATTTTGCAGAGTTGATTGCTGTAAAAAGTTGAAAATGGGAGTGAGTATTAAGTGCTTGCCTAAAATGGTCTTAGCAGTATCTATTTTCTGACTAAGATTGTTGACACCATAAAGAAAATCAGGATCTATAACAGCATTGGCTTGCTTTAATGACTCTATTAAACTGGCTAAACGCTCATTCAAATTATTTTTATAGAAATAGAGCCCTCCCCACATGGCTGCGGCTAAAATAAGCAAAAAAATGGATAACCCAGTAAAAAGACCCATTCTTTTCTTATAAGAAATCGGCTTTGTTAAAGTTGTTTTGGGAATGAATGAGGCTGTTTCATTATTCATAATTTTATATTAACTCCCTCAACGCCAGGCCGATGGCGATTGAAAAATCTGGACCGACCCCCTTTAATACCTTTTCCAAAAATGCCGGGTAGTGGGTTTTAACAAAGGGATCTGCTAGATTAACCTCCAGTGTCGTCCTCTTTACTGCAAAATTAATCAAACCCTTCATCAATGACCCGCCGCCAGTCATCACAATCCGTTTTACTGACTGATTATATTTTACCTGAAAATCTTTAATAACGGAATTGACTTCTGAAAAAATGTAGTTCAGAATCGGTTCCAAAATACTGGTGATTTCTCTATGTTCGGGTAAATTGGATAATCCTATATCTCTTTTTATTTCTTCTGCTCTCTTAAAGTTTATCTGCAGGGAATTTGATAGGGCTAATGTCAAATCTTGCGATCCTTTGTTGATTGAGTGCGCACTCCTCATCATCCCGTAATCAGCTATCGCGATCTTTGTGGTTGATGCTCCAAAATCTATCACTGCCACTGGTGCTGTTTCCCGAAAAAGTGCTGATCTCAACATACTGAATGACTCCAGTTCAAAGGCGCCAATTTCCAATCCTGCTTTTGTGATAATATTCTTGTATTTGCCAATAACATTTTTATGTATGGCAACCAAAAGAATCTTTATGAATTTTTTCTCCTTCTCTGTTTCCTCAGAACCAACTTCTTTATCAGGAAAAATCCACCAATCTAGCAAGACTTCTGAAATAGGGAGCGGAATATATCTTCTGGCTTCCATCTGTATTACTTCAGCCAGTCTCTTCTCATTGACAAGGCGCGGAATATTGACAACGGTTACAAAGCTGGATTTTAAAGGTATTGCAACTGACGCAATTTTAGTTTTAACATTAGCCTCTCTGATGACATCTTTTAAGGCCTCAACAATTTTATCGTCCGCGATTTTTACTGACCTGCCGATTTCCATTTCTCCGTAAGGACCGAGAGCCAGTTCTCCATAAGTCTGAAGGATCGCTTGCTCCTTCTCTTTAGCCAACTGGATGATCTTGATGGTTGAACTGCCAATATCCACACCCAGTGCCTTTTCTGATGCACCAGAACCTAATATCTTTTTCTTCAAATCAGAAAAATCTTTGATAGGAATTTGCATGACATCTTTATTATAGCATATTATAACATATAATTGTTGGGCTATGATTAAAAAACTTATCCACATTGCCCTAGATTTTCTCTTTCCTAAAAGATGCATTAGATGCGGCAGGGAAAATGAATTAATCTGTGGAGAATGTATGGAAAGAATAGAATGTTTTGAATCTTCCAATACAAAAAGTACCCGGATCGCGGCTGATTATAGAGATGAGACAATTAAAAAGGCTATTTGGATGTTGAAATATAAAGGGATAAGACAGATGTCAGATCCTTTATCTCAACTGATATTAAAATGTTTCCGAGATAGGTTAAAGCCAAAGTCGGGAAAAACAATAGTCGTGCCAGTGCCGCTCTCTGAAAAACGATTGAAGGAAAGAGGATTCAATCAATCTGAATTGATTGCTGAAAAGATTTCTAAAGAATTAAACATTCCTATTATTACTGGCGAGTTATTGAAAATAAAAGAAACGCCGTCTCAAGTCGATTTAAAAAATATTCAAGATCGCTTGAAAAATGTTAGGGGATCAATGGCAGTAAAAAATAAAGAAACCCTTAGAGATAAAGAGGTAATCTTAGTTGATGATGTGATAACGACCGGAGCTACTCTTGATGAAGCAAAAAGAGCGTTAAGAGGGGCAGGTGTCAAAAAAATCATTTCCTTAGTTGTTGCTAAGAGCAAGATGTGATAATCTAAAAAATGAAAGTTGTCATCAATGGATGGCTTTTTCTGGAGAGGTGCCTGAGAGGCCGAAAGGAGCACACTGCTAATGTGTTAGGGGAGAAATCCCCTCGTGGGTTCAAATCCCACCCTCTCCGCAGGATGAGACTTTTAGAGTAGAATTCTTCTAATTTACGTTTATTTAGGCCATATTTTTTAGGTTCGAACATAACTCTTACCTCAGGAACCCTCTGTGTGGCATTCTCTATTGGGACAAACACTTTTCTCATTAAAATACACAGCTTTTTGTCCTTCAAAGTTAGGTTCGAACCAAGGGCCTGCAGGATGCCTCCTTTCTCTTCAGGGGTGCCGTTTTCAAACCAATATCTGGCATAGCAGGCAAAGTCAAAGACCTTCTCACCAATGTCTAACCACCTCTCGGCCCTTTGCAAGGTACCCATTTTTTAGGACACCTTATCTAAGAGCAAACTCGACCTTTGCAACTGCCTCTGGCTGAATTCCGCCGGAGGCATTTTTAATGTGGTGTGGCCGGTACCCCAAAATTCAGACACCTTTTCTAAGAGTCTAATTAAGGTATAATGGGTATTACTATGGCAACATCAACCAAAAAAGGCTACCGAGTAGCCAAAGACGTCAAGGAACAGATATTGAAGAGAATCAAAGACGAGGGCATCAGCGTGTCCCAGGCCGGCCAGGAGCACGGCGTTTCCGAGGCCACTATCTACAAATGGCTGACCAAAGGAGCTTCCCACAATCCTTCCTGGTCAGAATTCAGCAAGCTGAAGAAAGAGAACAAAGGACTCCTGGAATTGGTGGGCTCCTTGACTGTCAGACTGTCCCAAGCCCAAAAAAACAATTGATCCACGACTGCTCTTTAACCAAGACAGAATTGGCCAAATCTCTGGGCATTTCCCGCTCAATGCTCTACTACGAACATCAGCAGCCAAAGAACGACTGGTGGATGAAGCAGAGAATAGAGATAGTCCTCAGAGAACATCCCAGTTACGGCCACAAAAGGATAGCTCTGCATCTCGAAGCCAACAAAAAGAGAGTATTAAGGGTAATGCATATCTTCGGCATCAAACCATACCGGAGACGAGGCAGGAAATACCGCAAAACCAAGGATTATTCAGCAGAGTATCCCAATCTTCTCCTGACCGAATATCCTCAATACAAGAATCATATCTGGGCATCTGACTTCACCTACCTTAAGTACAAGAAAAGAACGGTCTACTTAGCCACCATTATTGACCTTTACGACAGAGAAATAGTTGGCTTCAGCGTAATGCTGTCTCATTCAGTGTCTCTGACCATTAACGCCTTGCTCTCTGCCATCCGAGATCACCCGGCTCCCAAAATTCTTCACTCCGACCAGGGTTCGGAATATACCAGCAAAGACTACATCGCTTTAGCAGACAATCTGGGTATCAGAATCTCAATGAGCAAGAAAGGCTCGCCCTGGGAAAACGGCTACCAGGAAGGATTTTACTCCCAGTTCAAGGTTGATTTGGGAGATCCCAACCAATTCAGTTCCTTAGGAGAATTAGTCTGGGCTATCTGCAAGACAATCCACGATTACAACCACACCAGAATACACACCACATTAAAAATGCCTCCGGCGGAATTCAGCCAGAGGCAGTTGCAAAGGTCGAGTTTGCTCTTAGATAAGGTGTCCTAAAAAATGGGTACCTTGCATTGTTTATAATAATATTTTAGTATGAAATTCAATGTAAAATATACGAAACTAGGTAACCAATTTTTCTTTATTTCCAATCTGTCAGAATGGCATTTTTCCTGTAGACCTGATTATAACGAAATCTGGATTAAACGGACTGGAGACTTAACTAGAAAAGAGAAGCAATCGCTCCAGGATTTCAAAAACATAATGACAAAATACGGATTTACTTATAGAAATAAGAAATCTGTATATATTGGGAACATTTTTTATAAATACCCAGAGGAATCTATTTGGGAAAAATTAAGGTGGTTAGTTACAAAAAAAGAATTGGAGAAAATAAAAGAGATTTTTAATATTTTTAATCCACGGTTTAATAAAATTTGGAGATCATACAAGCCTTTCGGTGCCCGTATAAAAATATTTGAGAATGTCTTATATGAAAAAAGAAATGTGAATTTGTTTAAAGCCTTAGAAATAATGCTAGGTAATAAAAAGAAGATAAAATGTATAAACATCTTTATTATTTTTTCCCCACATGATTTTGATGCCACCGCTGCTGGCGGTGCTAACATTGGAGATGATTCCATAACTTTAGAACTGCCTAATTTTAAATCAAAAAATGAATCAGATCTAGAATATTCAGTTGGAGTTTTAGCACATGAAGTTGGGCATATTCTTTTTAGAAATGGAGATTATCATACTTTGATTAAAAAAATCATCCGCAAGAAAAAAATTAAGGATATATCAAATCTATATCCAAGATGTTCTGTTCTAGAAATCGTGGAAGAACTTATTATAGAATTACTTGTTCCCATAGGAGTTTTAGCTCAAAAATTCTATAAATTTAAGCCCATACAATATCTGTTTCTTGATCTAGATTCGCTAGGAGAGTATTATCTTAACCTTAAAAAAGGTAGCAAGATACCGCTGCGTAAATATCGTAAATATCTAATCTGGCAACTATATCCCTTAACTACGCACTATTTATATAAAAATAAAAAAATCGATAAAAATTTTTTATCAACATTATTTAAAACTCTCTCTATGTAAAAACCCCTACTTTTTATTTAAGTAGGGGTTAAAATCTCCCTTAATCTCACTCGCAGGTAATTAAATGTTCTTTTCCGAGATTCGCAATAAGGATATTTTGATAATTCATAATCATTTGAGGTCCAAAACGCAGTATTTCTACATCCACCTCTGCATATGGCAATATATTCGCAATTGTTGCAATACTTATTCATACTTGCTTGTCTTTTATTCTTGAAGTCTCTGACTTTTTTATTATTCATCACTCGTATTAAAGTTTCTTCAAAAATATTCCCAAGCACAAACTTATCGGCTATCAAGGACGCGCAGGGAACAATATTGCCACTTGGATCAATCGTGATCATTCGTTTTAAACAGCTGGCAGAAAATGAACAAAGTAATGGCCTTCTTCCTAATATGCCTGCTACCATTGTTTCAAGGGGCTCGATAGAAGTGAAGGTATTAGGTGTATTTGTCCATAATTCAAAGGTGTCACAATATAACTTTGCCAATGCCTCATTACTGGGTGATTCTGGACAATCTAAATTCGGCATCTTCTTTAATGGTAACAAAGAATATGTGCTTGCCCCTAACTCTTTGAAGAGATCAAATATCTCTTTCGCACGAGTAACATTATCCTTTGTAACAACACATAGACATCCGAGTGAACCGCGATAATATTTAACTAATTCCCAAATCTTTTTCCAGTCTTCAAGTTTCATGTTACGATTGCAGTGCGGTCTGTACTTCAAGTGCATTTCTATTGGTGCATCTATACTTAGACCTACAGAAAAATTAATTTCCTTGATTAATTTTAGCCATTCTTCATCTAGTAAGACCCCGTTTGTCTGAATTACATTCTCAAATTTTACTCCGGTTTGTTCTGATATCCTTTCTTGAATCTTTACCACCTTACGATAGAAATCTTTTCCCAATAAAAGTGGTTCGCCCCCATGCCAGCAAAATTCTAAACTATCATAACCTTCCGAACAATTCTTCATCAGAGTTTCTAACTGATTCTGGTGAATCGAACTTCTATTTCTCCTTGTGGCTCGTACATAACAATATGCGCAAAATAATACGCAATCCCATGTTGCCATCAAAACTATACTTATATGCCGTTTCATAAATTATATTCTCTCCTTTCTTTCTCTGATTTTCTGTTTAAAAAAGAGAGGAGGTTTTTCAACCTCCTCGTCCTTCTTATTTTTTGGTTGTATCAATCCATTTATCACATCTCGGTTGATCGGTCCAGTATTGATGGTTATACTTATGTCTCATTTCGGGCGAAGAATTCTCTTTTTGGACTTGATCAACGATGCACGAAAGGGTGCTAGGAATTTTACTCCGATCAATCTTATTCAAGTCAAAGCCGACAAAATTTTTACACTGCATTTCACTCACCTCTCTCTTTCATAAGATTTCCTTATTTTATAAGGATCTTTTAAAGACCTACAGTTTTTCTAGTTTCCAGTATAAGCACTTTTCAAAATTTGTCAACGTGATATTATTATTAATATATTTCTTATGAATGTTTATATAATAAAAAATAAAAAATTTCAGAAATACATTAAAAATTACCCTTAATGGCAACCACCAGATAAAATGCATTAGTTTCGCTAACATGGTTGTATTATAGCACAAAAACTCTTAAAAAGTGGTAAAAGTAGATTGTTTATGGTATTATTTACATATGAATTACATACAAAAAATTTCTTCGGGGCCGGATTTTTATTATATTCCGTTCCCCCAAAAGACAAATGATGTATATTTAGAAATTAACTTAAAAACCGGCAGTATCCATGGGAACAACAAGGAACTTGGAATAGGACATTTGCTTGAGCATTATTTGGTGGGTCAATTGCGCAGGAATAAAATGACTCAAAATTTAGAAACCAATGGAGCAGTATTAAAAGAACAAACAAATTACTACCTAAAATCTTCTAAAAATAAAATACTCAGGGAATCTAAATATTTTTTAGATGGTATTTTAAATCCGGATTTCTCAGATAAAAAGATTTTTTTTAGCGAAAAAGTTTCTCTTTTGAATGAATTAAATGCAAAAATAAACTCAATTGAAGAGCAAGGTAATAGAATCATTTTTAAGGCAAGATTTGATAAGGATTATTCTTACTCAAGAACTAAATTAGATGAACTAAAAAATTTAAAAAATAAAACAATAAAAGATATTAAGAATTATTATAAAAAGTTTTTTATTAAATCTAATCTCGTCATTACTCTGAGCGGATATAAACTGAATAAAAAAATTATAAAAAAAGTAGATAACATGATTAAAACTTACGCTATTTCAAAGAAAAAGGAGGGATTTAAGCTGCAGAGCTGCCGATATTCTGGATTTAAAATCATTAAAAATAAGAATAATTTTATAAAAAAAGATACTCTGGTTCTTTTAACATTCCCATCTCATGATAGTTATGAAGTAAAACCATGGCAAAGATTAGGTATTGATGCTGTATGCAAAATACTTTCTGGGTCCCAATACGGCCTGCTAAATGATTTAAGAGAAATAGGTATTTATAATTTGACATATGAAAGATTAACTTGGAGAAGATGCGGATTGATCATTTTTGCCTCGTTTGTTCCCCAAAATAAAATAGGTTTATTGTTAGAACTTTTTGTTAAAAAAATAAAAGAGATAAAAATTGGCGAGATTTCAAAAGAAAAATTAAGAAAAATTTTGATTGATGATAAAAAGGCCGTAAAAGAAACATTTATGGATAGTATAGAACGATTAGACTGGCTGACTTATGATTTAATAAATTATGGCAAGATAATTCCTTTAAAAGAAGATATCAAAAATATTAATAAAATAGATGATAAATTTATAAAAAATCTATCCAATAAAATATTACGGAGGAATAAATTAAATATTATCTTTCTTGGTAAGAATTTAAGAAATATTAATATAGCAGAGATTAAAAGAATACTAAAATTTTAAAAGGGCAAGGTTTAAATATTACCCTGCCCTTAGGAACTACTACTTTTTGCTTCTGACATGGCCCCAGCCGGCGTTTTTCTCGCTGACTTTTTGTCCACCTTTGTAGGTGACTTTAGCAGCATAGGTATCTTTACCAGTCGAGCCATCTTTGTGAGTGTGTTCCTTCCCTTGGCGCCCTTCAATAAAAGTACAATAAAAGTACCTTCCTTTGCTCCAGTTAATTTATCAAACCAACCCACTGTATCTCACCTCACTTTCTTTCTAGATTTCCTTACAGAATAAGGATTTTTTAAAGATCAAGGATCTTTCTATCTTGCAGTATATACCTTTCTAAAAATTTGTCAACCTAATGTATGAGGCCACCCAATTTTGCACTTTTCGGGCAGTTGGTTAATTGGTAAAGATAACATAAATTGTAGCGGAGACAATTTGTTTTGGAAAGCATGATGGACTCTTTTTGTGTTGTACCAGATAA
>JBFMFK010000003.1:0-3512 GCA_040752125.1 Patescibacteria group bacterium
CTTATCTGGTACAACACAAAAAGAGTCCATCATGCTTTCCAAAACAAATTGTCTCCGCTACAATTTATGTTATCTTTACCAATTAACCAACTGCCCGAAAAGTGCAAAATTGGGTGGCCTCATACATGAGATTGACTTTTGAGATTGGATATGCTACTCTTGTAATAAAGCCTTATTTTCAGGGCTTTTTTGATTGGAGAGAACATTCTGACTTATTAGTATTCTTATTAAAAAATCATTGCTAATTGTGGCCGTGGCGGTTGGCACACTGCTAATGCCAGCTCAACTTTCAATGATACATACAGAGTCTGCCATTATTGCACAGAAAGAAACAAGACCTCAGAGTTTGGAAGAAATGATTCGACAAAAGGCTCGTGCAAATAATCTAAACGAAGAAAAAATAATTTTTATAGCACAATGCGAGTCGCAGATAGAACCCGAAGCAATTGGGGATGGTAATTTTATTTGTGGGAAAACTAATAAACCCATGCACTCCAGAGGTATATGGCAGATCAATGAATGCAGTCATCCCGAGATTAGTGATGAACAAGCATTTGATCCAGAATGGTCAACAGATTGGGCGATTGAAATTTTTAATAAAGGAGACGAATTAAAAGAGTGGCGAAGATGTACCAAGAAATGGTATAATTTACAACATAGAAAATGAGAGTAAACATTAAAGCCACGGGCATAAAATTGACGCCAGCATTAACTGATTTTATTGAAAGAAAAATCGGTAGTTTGGATAAATTTATAAGCCATGACGGTGGTGTGCAAGTTTGGGCTGA
Source organism: Patescibacteria group bacterium (assembly GCA_040752125.1). Classification (GTDB taxonomy): domain Bacteria; phylum Patescibacteriota; class Minisyncoccia; order UBA9983; family UBA9983; genus JBFMFK01. Next base: position 789 of record JBFMFK010000003.1, read on the forward strand.
GGTAGGTGTAACTACACAGCATCATAAAAGCGGAAAAATTTTTCGTGCTGAAATACAGATACCTCTTCCGCATATAAAGGACGGTCTTCGTGTTGAAACAACAAACATTGATTTATATACCGCCGTTGAAGATGCTCGAGATGAAATAAAAAATGAATTACAGAAAATTAAAGAAAAGAAAATATCATTGACGAGACGCGGAGCAAGAATTTTTAAAAATCTCACAAAATTGATTCCGTTTTTAAGGAAATGATTTTATGAAACAGTTAATTGCAGAACTTTTAGAATCAGGATATTTAAAGACGCCCCGGATTATTGAAGCATTTAAAAAAATAGACAGAAAAGATTTTGTGCTTGAAAGATACAAGAATGAGGCATATTTAAACACACCGCTTCCAATCGGTCATGGACAGACTATATCTCAGCCGCTTACGGTTGCTTTTATGCTTGAATTACTTCAGCCTGATTCAGACAATAAAATTTTAGAGATTGGTTCTGGTTCTGGCTGGCAGACTACACTTCTGGCCGAAATAGTTGGAGAGCAAGGCAGAATTTTTGCCATGGAGATAATTCCTGACCTTGAAGCATTTGGAAGAAAGAATATCTCAAAATACAATTTTCTAAAAAGGGGCATAGTAAAATCTTTCTGCCGCAACGCAAATAAAGGTTTGGAAGAAGAGGCGCCATTTGATCGCATTATTGCCGCTGCCTCTGCCGAGAGATTGCCTGAGGCATGGAAGAAACAATTAAAAATCAATGGTCGTTTGGTGGCGCCTGTTCAAAATTCTATATATCTTCTTGTAAAAAAAGAAGAAAATCGCTTTGAGGAACAATCATACCCAGGTTTTGCATTTGTGCCGTTTGTGACATAAATTATCCACAGAAAAATTAAAATTTATAATAAAAAGTTTATAATTAAAGAACATATGGATAGAAATAAGAAATTAATTTTAATAGGTGCAGTTGCATTAGTAATTGTGCTGGCGGCAGTTTATTTTATTTGGCAAAAGTACAAAACACCGGAATTAATACCTGAAGAAGCATCTTTGAAAGACGCTGAGGAAGCAGCTGAAAAAATAACTGAAGGCGCCACTAAGGGAGTCTTACCATCAATCCAAACAAATCCTTTAGAGGATAAACCTGATGTCAATCCGGCTGATAAAGCCAACCCATTTAAAGATATTTATAAGAACCCTTTTCAATAAATCACAATGACTAAAATTTCTAAATATCAAAATATAATAATACCACTTTCTGTTATTTCTTTAAGTATTTTTATTAGTTTTCTTCTTGTACAAGCTCAAGTGTCCCTAGATATTACTTATCCTGTAAAGGAATTAGGGAATTGTAAAGATGAGATTGCCTGCCGCAATTTTTGCGATGTTAAAGAGAATATGATTCCCTGCATTAATTTTGCTGAACAGCATGATTTGATTTCAAAGGAAGAAGCAAAGCGAGCCAAGAGTTTTGCTCAAATAGGTGAGGGTCCTGGCGGTTGCCAAGGAAAAAATGAATGCGAAGAATACTGCAATAATATAAATCATATTGATGAATGCATCGCTTTTGCTGAAGAGAACAATATAATGCCTCCAGAAGAACTAGAAGAAGCCAAAAAGGTTCAAGCCGCAATCAAAAGAGGTGTGAAGCCGCCTCCTTGCGGCAGCAAAAAACAATGCGATGTTTATTGCGATGAGCCAGAGTATATGGAAGAATGCATAAACTTTGGCATTGAAGCAGGTTTTATTCAAGGTCAAGAACTTGAAGATGTTCAAAAAATGTTAGCGGCTCTTAAAAGAGGAGTAAAACCTCCTCCTTGCCATGGCAAAGAGGCCTGTGATGAATACTGCTCTAATCCTGACAATATGGAAGTGTGTATGACTTTTGCTATGGAAGCCGGTTTTCTGAACGAGCAAGAAAAAGCCGATTCTCAAAAAATGTTGGCTGCCCTTAAAAAGGGTATTAGGCCGCCTAATTGTCATGGCAAAGAGGAATGCGATGTTTATTGTTCTCAAGAAGAACATTTTGAAGAATGCATGAGATTTGCCGAAGCCGCTGGGTTTATGACTCCTGAAGAGGCAGAAATGGCTAGAAAAACTGGCGGTAAAGGTCCGGGTGGATGTCGCGGCAAAGAAGAATGTGAGGCATTCTGCAATAATCCGGATAATCAAGAAACTTGTTTTAATTTTGGCAAAGAACACGGTTTGATTCCAGAAGAAGATTTAAAAATGATGGAAGAAGGCAAAGCGAGATTTAGAGAAAGTTTTAATCAGATGCCGCCTGAGGTTGCTGATTGTTTTAAGTCATTAGTTGGTGAGGAAATGTTTGAAAAGTTTAAAACCGGAGCAGTGATGCCGCCTAGAGAAATCGGTGACCAGATGCGGACTTGTTTTGAAAAAATGGGTCCCTCAATGGGTCCGCCTCCTGGCGAAGGAATGATGATGGGTCCTGGCGGCTGTCAAACTCCGGATGAATGTAAGGCCTATTGCGAATCTCATCCTGATGAATGTCAGATGTTTCAGCCTGGTCCTGGCGTGATAAATCCAGCCGGACAAATGATGCCGCAGCAATCCGGCCCCGGAGGATGCAAGGGTCCTGAAGAATGCAAGATTTATTGCGAATCTCATCCTGATGAATGTAAAAATTTTAGTCCTGGCCCTGAGGGGCAATTTGCACCAGGCACTAGTTCAGAGGGTTTTATGCCTCCAGAAGGCATGATGATACCGC